>CAZWGG010000152.1:1387-9926 GCA_964633305.1 uncultured Bacteroidales bacterium | reverse complement strand
AGAAGTTGTTCCCAGGACGAATCATCAAAAATAACGTAATTTTTGTTCGAAGAACTCATGTACTATGGAGTTAATAAATTAAATAACCCAGACAAAATTACATAAAAAAACTCCGATTTTTCTATAAATGAAAAAATCGGAGCTTTATTATTTTTATTTCACAAAATTATTTTTTCTGTTTCTTTGCCAGATGGTCTTTGTACCTGTTCAAGTATTTATCAACACGCCCTGCAGTATCAACAAGTTTCATTTTCCCGGTATAAAATGGATGTGAAGTATTTGAAATTTCAAGTTTCACCAGGGGGTATTCTTTCCCGTCTTCTAATTTTACAGTTTCTTTCGACTGTACGGTTGATTTGGTTACAAACGTATGCCCGTTTGACATATCCTTAAATGCAACTAACCTGTAGTTATTTGGATGTATTCCTTCTTTCATCTCAAAAAATATTAGTACATTAAATGTTAATGGCCTGCAAAGATACGCAAAGTGATTAAAACCACAAAATATATATTTATTTTATTAGAATAAAATCCCGGTTAGTATAACTCCTTATTCTTCTGCAAACTTCATACCCTTCCCGGCTTCCTTCATCATTCGTATTGCCTTCTATTGTATGAAATACTGCCTTCTCAGCTTTTATAACAATACCTGTATGCGTCCAATCATTTGATGTTCTTCGTCTTAAAAAAATAGAGCCAGGGGTGATTTTTGTTTTATCATGAATTTCCGATCCCTTTTTAAAGATACCTTTAAGCTTAGCATTTGAAGCCAACAGATCGCATGAAAAAGAAGCTTTTATAGGAAGTGACTTATTTAAAGATTCACAAGATTGTGTGAGAATAAAACTTACAAATCCGGCACACCATGGCCATGACTTGCCTTCATAGCCTTTCATATACAACCGTACCCATGGCCCTATATTTTGTCCACCTATTTCACGAGGATTTTGATTTAAATGCTGTATAGCATAATCCACAACTAATTCTCCAAGGGATTTCCCTTTTTTTGATATCTCCTGCATGGTGTTGTACATTGGTTCAGTAAGTTTACCGAAGGTGTTTTTTCCCACAATTCCATCGACCTTCAGCCCTTTTTTCTTTTGAAATTGTTTTACAGCACTATCAGTTGCAGGACCAAAATCTTTATCAATAGCAATATTAATTCCGTGCAAGCATAGCCACTCCTGAACTTTTTTCACATCGTTGCCTTTTACTCCTTTCTTTAGATTTATTTTAGGAGAAGTAATTTCCTTTTGGTAATAGGTTTTTATCATAATTTTATTGAGTTTTAAAAGTTATTTCCATATCCGGTTAATTATTATCAGTCATCGATTCTGGGATCACCATGCAAGTGATACCCGGTAATTTTTTTAAAAGCGTCTGAAGTGTTTTTGCCTGGCCAGCCATCTACATTTAAAAAGATGCCAGGAAACTGATTTAGGAATTCCTGTAATGCCTTCCCATGTTCAATTACACCATCGTTTGAATAACGGATGAAAAACTTATTATCTTCCGAGGATGCTTGGTTTTCTTCCTTTATTTCTATTTTCCCCATTTCTACCATTCTCCTCAATAGCACTGCAACTCCACATTGTTTAGAAACAGCGGTATATGACCATTGTCCATCTGCCACATATTTCCCGGTAGTATAATGATTTGAAAAGCTCCAAAGGTAGGGTGAAAGTACATGCTGATGGTATAGCCTGTATCCCCAACCATTGTACCCTTCAAGCTGGTATAGCAAAGCCCCTATACTCCAGTCATCCCATTCATGAAGTTTTCGAAGTTTTAAAGCATCGGTCGCACTTTCTTCCCAGGTAAAGGGAGGGTCGCCTGTACTTGGTCTTCCTGCCGGCACATGCGTTGTTCTTTGATTTAATGGGTCACCATTATGTAAATGCTTATTAAAATTCAAGCCCGACTCCATACTATGGATTACTGCAATGAAATACCAGGGAATATGTAATGTGTTTCCTACATCTTCATACTTCGCTTTGTTAACCTCTATTTTTTTTATGATATTTTCAACACTACTAATCCTCGATTCATTAATTACACAGGTATTAAACAAATTAACATATTCGGTTTTAAGTTCGGGTGTTAAATTTACTTTTGCCATGGTTTAGTATGTTTATAAAAAAAGTCAAAATCTATTCCATAACTTATGCCAAATGTTATACTAAAAGCACTCGTTACTTTTTGTTGTGCTTGTAATTTCATTTTTAAAGTATTTTTAGCTTAAACGAAACTTTTAGAACTCAATAGTGTGCCTTTTATCCAAAAGAACTTGCCATAATCAAATACTGAATAAATATATAAAATATTGGCTAATAATGTATTTTATATTAAGATTATTTAGTAGAAATTTACCTCTCAATTGTAGCAATTATATTGCCGGCAGCGAAGCTTCAATAATTGCTTTTACCCTGTTTACAATTTCAGTGGCTGAAAAATCATCTTCATTAGGGACATGTAAATGTCCAACAGGTAAGTCTGCCATTGTTCCTCCAATATTGGTTTGTAATAATCTTACCCGGTAGAATATTTCGTTTGATAAAAATCCTCCTCCTGTTCCGGTTACAGCTAATCCTGGTTCACCTACCCCCGGATTTCTTCCTTGTTCATTAAGCCGTGTATCGGGCACAGTTGTCATAGCAGCATGAGGTAACTGCGTTTCAAGAAATTCCGGTCCGGTAGCAATACCGGGTGGTTCAACGGGTGATATGGTTGATCCGCCTCCAAGTGCTCCCTGGTTATCAGAAAATGAACTCACGGACCTTCTTCTGCCTGCCCAACGTTCTATATCAAACGAACTATATCCTTGGCTAATAGTCATAATCATAGATACAGGATTGGTACCATCAAGAAAAGGAGTAAAAAAGCTTTCGATTTCACCTTGATCAAAATCGCTATATCTCACAGGAAATATAACTCCTTGTATATATGCAGAGAGATTATCAGTACCGGAAATTTGCTGTCCGTCTAATGCCAATACTGCTGAACCTGAAGGATTTGAGTCAAGGATAGTCATATTAGTATATTCAGAGGTATTTGGAGTATCTAATCCAAAAGGATCAAATCCGCTAATCAGTACCTTTTTTTGTTCACCGGTAGCAGGCGAAAAATCAACAGAAGTTATACCGCGTGATGCGTTTTCAAAAGTTTCTATCAATTGTTGTCTTCGCCTTGCGCTAATACGAATTCTTCTGTTGTTGAACAATCTTATATCTTCAATCATTCGCATACGAGTCCAATACAGGGGACGATCATCAACATTCCCATCCGTAGTATCCTGTGCAAGAGCTGTACTTGCTTGCCAAAGGTCAAATCCCGCCTGATTGACCAAGTCCTGCAATTGTGACAATGTCCTTGCACTTGAAAGTTCATCTGAAAGGTTTGATATATTTTCAGAAAATGGTTCCAAATACCTCCCGATATTACTGTTTTCAATATATAACCGTGTTGATTCCACAGATGTATCCGATGGAACAGCGGAACGATTAAAGGCTTGCTCAAACGAATCAAATAAAGGGGTAACAGCTTCTACATTATTTGAATCATGGCGTATAGCCCCTATTACGGTAATAAAGTTATTTCGTATCTGTATTAAATCAGCTACATTATGTGAGTACAAATCTCTTAATTTTTCTCCCAGTAATTGCCCCAATGTTTCCATATCTGATGTTGAGGGTACTGAGGATGCTTCAATAGCTTCCACAAGGCTCCTTGCTTCCTGCAGTACCGATTCTTCCACTCCGGCTATAGTATCTCTGGAAGCACTGTTAATAGCCCTGCTCCAATCTAGAATGCTCCTTGATCTTCTTCGCGATACGTGTGGCCGTGAAGCTGCTCTTGGAGGTCCGGCAGCTACAAGTATTGTAAATTCTGTTGATGAGTCCAGCGATCCCCAAATTTCTTGATGTGTTTGGGGATGTCTAATATTTGTTGTGCTAATGGCATAAGAAGCCTCAATTCTTCTGCCCGGTAAATTTCGAAGTTCAAGTCCGGCTGAACTTTCCGGATCTGTATTATGGGCTCCTTGTAATTGTAATATTGCAGTAGCTTCATCACTAAAAATAGGTTGATTTCCTTGTATGACCTGTATAGATACAATAGAGCCGTTCATTCGAACTATGTTGCTAATGGTTTGAGTATGCCCACCTTCCCTAGTTGTTCGTTCGATGTTCCCATCACTATCTGTTTCTATTTCCCTGTGTTCCCATACTAAAATATCACCTGGGTGAAGCATAGGGCTTAATACGTTAAAATTTGTTATAGGATTTCTGGATGAATCGGAATACGCTTGTACTATATTAGCAACGTTTCCACTCCAAACCGAATTAATTAAGTCACTTGCCCTGGATTGGTTAGCTTCTCCGGCCCTATCGCCTACAGTCCATCCATTATAAGTTTCTGTTCTATGATGTGCAGATAACCATACATGCCTGAGAATAACGGCAATGTCTGCACAATCTGACGGTAATTGATAAGCTGTTGCCCTTAAATTAGAGGGTAAACAATTCTGAACCCATTCATTAGTAGGATGATCTATAAACTCTTCGCCACTATCATAACTGCCTTCTACCGGTACAGGTTCTGTTTCAGCAGAGCTGGTTGTACCATATCTTTGTCCTATTGTTCCCAAAACCAAAAATCTATACCGAGCTGTTTGTTCGGGAACGGTATCATTAGATCTAAATGTTGCCATTCCTGTAAAGGAATGCAACCACTGTTCATAAGTTGGATGTAATTCCGGTTCACTGGCCGAAGGACTGGGCTGTGGGTCACTTGTATAACATAGTTCGTTTAATTGGGCTTGTGAAGATATTTCCTGATCGGGTTGCCTTTGGATAAAGACATTTTCTTGTATTTGACTTACTTGTTCATTTCTGAAAACCGGTTTTGTTTGTTCATGTCTTTGTTTGTTGGTTACAGATTTAACGTTGCTGGGGTCAGTTTGTCTTTGAACTGTTGATAAATGAGGGAAATCAAACGGTTTCGTTTGTAATCTTTCCCCATTACAACTTGTACATACTCCATGAGTGTTCTTGAGCCTATCATTCTTTGTAGACAATGAATACTTTTCTTCATTTGATAATTGCATTTTCATCACCTGATCAGCTACCCTGTCTGCTTCCTGTTCGTATGTATTGTTGGGTTTGCCTATAGTTAATTTAGGTTGGATGGTTGTCGTATTTAAACTACTATTATCGCTATAATATTTTTGGCCCCCATTCAGAAATGTATTCGGGTCCGACATATAATTTCCCCCCAAATCAATATTATCTCGGCCCATTCTCACAATCTTTTTCTCATTAGCAGGTGAAATTACTTTATCCCTTTTTATATTTTCCCTTGTAAATGTCATCGAATTACAAGTTTTTCTGTTTATTTTATTATTTATAATCGCTGTTGCTATGAAAATAAATATATCCGTCCATGTTTTTGCCAAGAGTGTTTTCTACAATGTCCTGATCTTTATGCTTTGCTAACGGGCTTGCATCTAAATCAAACCCGAAAGATTTTTCATTTGGGAATGCATCCTTAATCATCCAATAAATATAATCTGCTTTATGAGGATTGTACATCGTTTAACTTAAGTAAGCTCATATAGTTTTTAATTTCTTCATCTGATGTTTTTCCCGGCACCTGAATTTTTATTCCTGCCCTCCTGTTTTGTTTTAACGATCCGAAGTTTTTTGTTTCTCCATGTGCAACAGCTTCCCCAACTGAGCTTCCAGGCAAAAATTTTAAAAGTGATTTTTTTACTGCAACAGCCCTATGTGCTGAAAGATTTAAGTTGTATTTTTTAGCCCCTTCAACACTGGCATATCCATGTACCAAGAAATTGACCGGTTTTGTTTTGTTTTCTGCAATAAACTTAAACAGTTTTTTATCTTCATGGGGTAGGGTTATATCTGTATTTTGTTTAAAGAGAACGAACGTGTCTTCCAATCCTATACCCTTCTCAATCGTATATGGTTCGGACGGCGGGTTATCCCCGATTCTTGCTTTTTTCTTATAAGGCATGCCCGATAAAGCCGGAGCAAGAAATGTGACAAAAACCTTATCAGATTTATAATAATCAAGTATCTGTTTAACCGTTCGTGTGCCTATTGTTTCCCATGGATTTTTCTTCTCAAATACTTCAATATCCGAATAAGATGATCCTGAAACCTTAATTACAACTGCACTATGAACTGCTTCTCCCCTTCTAATACTTATTGCTCGTTTATTCGTATTAAAATCTAGTTCTCCATAAATTGTTTTGCCTGATCGGAAAACAGCTATATCTCCTATTTGTACACTTTTCCTGGGTATTTTTCTGTATGGGCCCTCTCCTTTAACCGATTTATTTAAGTCGTCCTGCATAACATCTCCGCCCTGAGTAATAGATTTGGTATAATCTTTTGAGACGGGAGATGCCCCTTCTGAAGTACCAGATATAATAAGAGCAACAAAAGCATGACATACGGTTACAAATTCTTTCCAGTTTTTAGGGCGTGTCCCATAAAAATTACCTCTCCATTCGCGCTGTGCATCTTTAATCTCCTGTTTTGTTTTTCCCTCTTTTTGCATTTCAGCTTTAATAGTTGTAGGAGTAACTACTTTTTGTCCTTTCCCCAGGCTTTCTCCATATTTTACAACACTTTGTGACAATTTATGCATATTTTGCACAAATAATTTTATATTAGGAGGCAAATGTTCTGTTATATCCAACAGTTTAGGATTGGTTTTTAATTGGTTATTTAAATCTTCTCTTTTTTTCTCTTTATCAATAATACTACCTTCATAAAGATGGAGTATTTCTAAAAGTTTAATTATTTTATCAATCTGCTTTGTATCCGTAATATGAACTTTTAATTTATCGCCGATTATTTCATAATGAAATCCGGGAGGTACTTTAGCTAATTCCCTTCCTCGTACTGCAATGTCCCAATATGAATTTTCGTCTTTTTTTTGAAGTACTTTGGGTGAAGATTTTTGCTGAACAGTGTGGGCCAGTTCATGGGGCAATAACTTTTTACCCTGAGGGGTTTCTGGGTTATATTTATTCCGGTTAAAATAAATAGTATTCTTTCTTGTAAAAGCCTGTGAATTTAATTGTCTGTTTAATTCAGCAGAATTTGAGTCATTATGAATTCGCACATTTGAAAAATCCGTGCTAAACCTTTTTTCCATAAATAAACGTATATCATTGGAAAGAGGAGACCCTGAACCTTTTGTATTGTTAATCTTGTTCTCAATGGAATGAGTTGCAAGTTGAGGTTTTGAATTTTCTTCTCCAGATTGCCTTTGTAACCAGGGAGTTATTTGCGAAGCCAGGGGTTTTGTTTGCGCCAATTCTTTCTCATCAGCTGAAGCTATCTCAACTTCACCCTCAGGTTCCGTCGACCGAAGGGCAAAGAGGGACTCTTCTTGTCTCTGTATTGTCGATAAACTGGAGAAATTAAATGGTTTTTTTTGTAATTCTTCTTCATTACAACTCTCACATTTTCTTCGGGCATTGTTAGTGCCTATATTTTCTGCAGACAATACAGATTTTTCTCCTGTTAATAACGGCATTCTCATTACCTGGTCAGCTGCCTTATCTGCTTCCTGTTCATATTTATCATTGGGTTGGCCAATGGTGAGTTTTGATTGAATAATTGCTTTATTAAACCTGTTATTCCCGGCATAATTTATATCAGAGGCACTTGGACGGATAGTTTTAGTCTTTTTGGTTAATGCCGTTACTTCCATTTTCTACATGTAATTAGCCTGTTCAAATACATTTTTGAACACTCCGAGGCAGATATGATTACATTATGTACACAAAATCAGTAATTTGCAATTTTAACTTGCCGTAATCAAAATACTAAATAAATATATAAAATGTTGATAAATAATTCATTATAAATTGAAAGTATTTATCAGTTATTTCAAACATATTAAGTAAAAAAGAAATACTGTTCACATGTAAGAAATATAAACCATACAAGGTGTTATAATAAAAAATATGATTTATATTTATAAGTTGTAGCCAATATAAAACAGAAGAAAGATGTTTACATTTCATTTTATAAATTTCTTTGGAAACTTAGATATTCAAGCACCTACACATGAAGGAATTCCTCCTGAAAGTCCTGTGTTCATTTTCTATCGAGAAAAAGAAGATTTGAGTAAACATGAAATTTTGAGAAGGTTTAATAGAATTCTAAATAATTATAATATTTCCTACCTGAGACCTCTAAGAAATCTAACTGGCGAGTGGATATTTGATCTTCAGGAATTCAAACATTCTTTCAAATGCTTCAATAACACAAAATATTTAAAAGGGAAAATAACAATTGAACCAGATTATATCAGGAATATTGAAACTGATGAATATACGGATGAAGTAACATCAGAAGAAACAACCCTTAAATTTTCTATATATCCTGAGGACTTACAAAGTTTTAACACTGCTCCTGATTTATCGTTTTCTGAAGAACTAAATGAACCACTTAAAAGGTTTAGAAAGGATTTTAAATTAACTGATAAGTGTGGATTTTTAATG
>CAZWGG010000152.1:0-1377 GCA_964633305.1 uncultured Bacteroidales bacterium | reverse complement strand
AAACAACCATCGGGATGTTTGTCCTATCATGAGTACTCGTGGGCGATACCGTTTTCATTCTTGGTCAAGAGTAACTAGTTCAGTTAACAGGGTGCTTGTTATTTCATGCAGATATTTTAATGATGAAATATGAAGATTCTAAAATACAAACAGAAATAACAGATATTATCAAGAATCACTTTGAGAAAAAAGGGATGAAATTACTTAGAGCAGATGATAAATGGTATGCAGATGATTTATTATTAAACATTAAGACCTATATGCATGGCTGTTCATTTGGTGTGGCTCTTTTTGAAAGAATAAATACGAATTATTTCAATCCAAATGTATCACTTGAAATTGGATACATGATGGCAATGAACAAGCCAATCCTATTTCTTAAAGATTCTACTTTAACATCATTACAAACAGACCTTATTGGAAAGTTGTATCATGAATATGATTTTCAAAATCCAGAAAGGACATTACCAAATGTAATAGATAAATGGATTTTAGATAAAGAAATATGAATATACTGGCTACAACACGCAGTAAGCAACTGCCTTTAGGGGCTTGACATTTAAAATGAAAATATTGCTAAACTAAAATAAATTAAAATGAAAAAAAATTATCTTTTAATAGTCTTAATGATTTTAGTTCCAATAACCAATTATGGCCAATGGAGTAATACTAGTGATAACTATACAAATGGGAGACTAAGTTTGAGAAATAGTGGATCAGCAGCTGGAGATATTGTATCCTTATATGATAATAGATTAGATAATATAGATATGTACGGCTTTGGAGTTGAGAGTAGTACAATTTATTATAAATCTTTAGGAATCCATAGATGGTATATAAATTCAAATGCAGATGGCGGATTAAGTACAAAAATGGAACTTAATAATTCAAGATTATTTGTAAATACCAATATTGGAATTGGAACATCTAGTCCAGATGAATTACTACATATTTATAAAGGGAATAGTGGTGCATCAGCACATAGTTTGTCAAATCTAATTCTTGAATCAGATGGAGGCAATTTTCTTTCTTTATTAACCCCAAATAACCAAGTATCAGGGATAATGTTTGCTGACCCAGAAGGTGTATATGCTGGATATTTAAGATATTCTCATTCTGATAATGAAATGTCATTTTATACGAATTCAGCAAAAAGGGTCATAATTAATAATTTAGGCAATGTTGGCATTGGTACAATTTCACCTGATTATACACTAGATGTTTTTGGGATAATTAGGGCAAGAGAGATAAAAGTTGATCTAAATGGTGCAGATTTTGTTTTTGAAAAAGACTATGAATTAATTTCTTTAACTGATTTAGAGTAATTTATAAATAAACAAAAACATTTACCTGAAATAATTCCTGCAAGTGAAATGG
>CAZWGG010000151.1:0-10040 GCA_964633305.1 uncultured Bacteroidales bacterium | reverse complement strand
GCTGCCGTAAAAGCCCCGGGTTTTGGTGATAGAAGAAAAGAAATGCTGGAAGATATAGCTATTCTTACTCAAGGCGTTGTTATTTCTGAAGAAAAAGGATTGACTTTAGAAGGCGCTAAACTCGACATGCTTGGCAATGCAGAAAAAATTGTGATAGACAAAGAAAATACTACCATTGTTAATGGCGCTGGCGATAAAAGCAATATTGACGGAAGGGTAAAACAAATTAAAAATCAAATTGAGAGTACAACATCAGATTACGACAAAGAAAAATTACAGGAACGGCTTGCAAAATTAGCTGGTGGAGTTGCTGTACTTTATGTTGGTGCTGCATCTGAAGTTGAAATGAAAGAAAAGAAAGCCCGTGTAGAAGATGCATTAAGTGCAACTAGGGCTGCGGTTGAAGAAGGCATCATCCCGGGCGGCGGTGTTGCTTATATTCGTGCTATTGAGAAATTACAAAAAGTAAAAGGAGATACCGAAGATCAGAATACAGGTATTGCTATTATTAAAAGAGCGCTTGAAGAACCACTACGTCAAATTGTTGAAAATGCAGGTTTGGAAGGTTCTGTTGTTGTACATAAGATTGTTGAAGGGAAAGGCGACTTTGGATATAATGCTCAAACCGACAAGTATGAAAATCTACTTCAGGCAGGAGTTATTGATCCGACAAAAGTTGCCCGTATCGCCCTGGAAAATGCTGCATCAATAGCAGGTATGTTCTTAACTACTGAATGTGTTGTTGCAGAAAAACCCGAGGAAGAAAAAGCTCCTTCAATGCCTCCAGGAGGTGGAATGGGCGGAGGAATGTACTAAAATATTCTTAAACTTATATACTTTCACCCCTTTCCTCAATTGGAAAGGGGTTTTTTTATGTGAAGAATATATTTTAAATTGGTATTAAATTAATGATATATCACAAAATTGATTTCAAAAAAGCAAGTATTAATCGTATTTTTTCTGTTTGTAAAAAGTATTATTTTCTTGTATGCACAGGATACAACAATCATTCATTCCACAATAAATAAAAAGAGATTAAGACAGGTAATTATCGGGGATGTAACCTTATATTCATTAAGCTTAACCGGGATGTATCATCTTTGGTATAAAGATTATCCTCAATCATCGTTTCATTTTTTTAATGATTCACATGAATGGCTTATGATGGATAAAGTGGGGCACACATTTTCTGCCTATTATTTAAGTAAGCTTTTTTTTCAACAACTTAAATGGACCGGCCTTACGAATAAAAAATCAACAATGTTTGGGGGAATGATAGGATGGATTGGGATTTCGTCAATTGAAATTTTTGATGGATTTTCAAAAGAATGGGGTGCTTCAATACCCGATATACTTGCCAATACAACAGGAATAGCATTGTTTATAGGGCAGCAGTTACTATGGAATGATCAACGGGTACTTATTAAATATTCTTTTCATCCAACTAACTATTCAAGTTATCGCCCGGGTGTTCTTGGAAGCAACTATATTGAAAAGGTTTGTAAAGATTATAATGGACAAACGTATTGGTTATCTTTTAACGTAAAATCATTTATTAAAAAGAAGGTTATTCCTACGTGGTTAAATTTTTCAATTGGTTATGGTGCTGAGGGGATGATAGGAGGGTATACTAATGAAGTTAATAATTCTGCATTCCCTGTTCCTGATTCGGAAAGAAGACGACAATTTTATTTAAGTTTTGATGTTGACTTTTCACGTATTCAAACTAATTCGAAAATTTTGTATAGTTTACTACAACTGTTCAATAGTATTAAATTTCCTTGTCCCGCAGTTGAATTTTCTAATAAAGTAAAATTACATTATGTTTATTTCTAATTTCAATATGCTTTTTTGTTCTCATCAACCATGGGTACAAACCTAACAGGTATCACAGATTTTTTATCTAATTTTCCGTTCTCCTTTCTTAAAAGTATTAATTCCTGTACGCCTCTTTTACCTACAGGAATGATCATTCTTCCCCCTTCGGCGAGCTGATCTTCTAATGCTTTAGGTATATGTGTAGGAGCACAGGTTACGATAATTGCATCAAAAGGGCTGTATTCCTTCCATCCTTCGTACCCATCGCCAATTTTAACTTTTATATTTGTATATCCAAGTATATTTAACAATTTTGTTGCCTTGGAGCCTAATTCAGGAACAATCTCAATGGAAAATACAGAGTCACACAATTCGGCCAGAATAGCAGCTTGATAACCTGATCCTGTACCTATCTCAAGTACTTTTGATGTGTTTTCAAGGTTTAAAACTTCTGTCATGAAGGCCACAATATAAGGCTGAGATATGGTTTGTCCATAACCTATCTGAAGAGGGTGGTCTCCGTATGAGAACCGGGCGAGATCAAGAGGAACAAAAAGGTGACGTTCTACTTTACGCATAGCAGCTAACACTTGTTTATCAATAATTCCCCTGGCTGCTATTTGTTCATCAACCATCTTATTCCGAAGAGGTTTGTAATCATTGGACTGGGGATAAGAAGTCCTGCAACTGATCATTAATAATAGTATCAATGAACAAGTCAACCCTTTTATTTTCATGATAAATGAAATTGAGAATTTATATATTTTATAAACTCAATAAACAGATTAATCACCAATAGAAAAATCAATATCTTTCCTGGTTTCGTTACCCAATTTATCCATTGCCCTTACCTTTACATTATAATCTCCGAGTGTCGGAAAATTATTTATTAATCCGGCATATTTTTTTTCCGGCTCTCCATTTATCGAATAAAACATTTTATCGAAACCAACAATTCCATCGGTGCAGGAAAGAAAAAGGACAACATGGCTTGGATATTCTTCGCTAACCTTTCCTTCTACAACTTTTTTTCTACTCGGATTTGTACTAAATCTTGAATAAATATCGGGGCCAGTATTGTCAACAATCACAAAAAATTCTGATGTACTGGTGTTTTCAACATTATCATATCCTGTAACTTTTATTGCATGAACTCCTTGTTCTTCTATTGAAAATTCACTTGCGTAGATTTGTATTGAATCATTATCTATACTGTATTCAATTTTATCCAGGCCCGATTCACTATCTTGTGCTTTAAAAATTATTTTTGTTTTATTGCAAATATATGCTGTATCTCTAAATACAAAAACAGGCCCTGAAAAGCCATGTTTTACGGCAGGCCCGGTCAAATCAACATAGGGTATTGATGTTTTATCCCCTGATTCGACGCTTTCTGTTTTGTTATTTACATTATCGAGAGCATAGGCATTGATAGTGAGATTACCGGTTACGTTTGACAATAAAAAAGGCCTTTCGTATTTTTTAAATTCCTCTCCATTTATCGAGTAAAACACTTCCTTAACCCCGGCCTTATTGTCAAAAGTAGTAAGTTTAAGGCGGCTTTGTCCGGAAGAATATTCTTTACCACCGGCAAAAAAGCTTTTCCCTAAAATTTCCTGGACAATTACAGGAGGAGTTTTATCAACGTAGAATTCATATACTCTTTTTTCTTCCATATTATTTACATTGTCAATAGCATAAAAAGTAAGGGTGTGTTCTCCCTGTGATAAATATTTGGCAAATATTGGCGAAACATATTTTTTTTCAAGATTTTCATCAATCTGATAAGAAATATTTTGTATCCCAACACCTGAAGTATCATTTGATTTAATGATTATTTTTGATCGGGCTGACAAGATATTCTCGTAACAATCACCTGAAATTTCATAGCTGGTTTTCGGATTCGAATTGTCAATCACTAAAATTAGTGTGTGAAGGTCTTCTACATTTCCAACATTATCAACCGCATAATATTTAATAGAATATTCTTTCTCCTGGTTAAAGTTTAACGATTCTAAATAAGGCTTAAAGGGATTTCCATCTACTGAATAGTAGATATTTTCAACTCCTGAGGTAATATCCCTTGCCTTTATGTTAACATTAAATTTTCCATTTATATATATTTTATCGTTTTTCTTATAAATCTTTGTTTTCCCATAGTCTACAACAGAAGATGGAGGTTTGCTATCAGCGTAAACTTCAAAGATAATATCTTGTTGCGGATACACCGGTTTTTTTGTTATTGTATCAACTATAGAAGGAGATCTTACCGTATTATATCCTTCGGTATCAAAGTACATAGGATTGGAATATTTTGTTGTTACTTCACTGTGAAGCAAATACGACTTAGCGTTCTCATCAGGAGAGGTTGCAATTCGTAAATAAACCGGTAATGATTTGTTAATAAACATTCTACCGTTTTCATCAATATATACCTTTTTCTCATGTTTTAATTGATTTTGTCCAAAAGCATTGATCGCTAAAATAACCGTTAATAGTAATATGCTCTTTTTCATGTGATCTATATTTAAGTTCTTAACAATAATGGTAAAATTTATTGTCTATCCTATACATTCTCTTCATAGCCCTCTATTCTAAAAGGTATTTTATATATTTCTGAAAGCTCTTCTCCAATTTCTTTAAATTCAGGATCTTCTTTACTATATTTCCAAACAACTGTAACACTAAATTTTTTCTCAAATAATTTTTCCAGTAAAATAAGAATATTATTCAAGGCCCGTATTGATGCCGAGTTTATATAATCTAAGTTAAATTGAAAAACAGTTGTTTGATTTGGGTCTTCAATATATTTATTAATCCATTGCAATACCGGTTTGTAAAATTGCATTGCTTCTTCTGGTAACGATCTGCCAGAGATAGTAAAATTTCCTGATGCCTTATCCAGTCGAACTTCAGGTGTAGATTCCGTTATTCCAATTTCAAGCGAATGCATTTTTTAACAAATTATTCTGGTACATCATTGGTAATAAATTTAAAAGGAATGTCAACAAGGTCCTCATATTCCTCACCTGATTCTTTCATCTCTTCATCATCTTCGAGATAATACCATTCGACAGAAACTTTGTTCCCTGTTTTTAAGATTTTTTCAAAACTAGTAAGAACCTCTAATAATGAACGTTGTGAAGCTGAATTAAAATATAATAGCTTCAATTTAATTACCGTATTATCATTGGGCTCCATACTATAATTATCAATCCACTGTAGTACAGGCGTATAGAATTTTATAACTTCTTCCGGCAGCGAACGACCTGAAATTTCAAATATCCCAGACGATTTATCAAAATGTATTTTTGGTGATTCATCAGTAGGTTCTATGATATAGGATTCCATCATACTAGCTAAATAAGTTGGTTTATATATAATATAAAATTACTGAATTAAAATTAAAAATTGTAAAATATTCTTTTTAATCAAAATATATCTCAATTTTATTCAAGAATAAATTCAAATCAATAGGTTTGAATATATAATCATCAGCTCCTGCTGAATAACTTTCATTTTTTTCATCAGAAATATTCATTGCTGTTTGCATAATAATTGGAATTTCTTTTTTAAGACCTTTAATAATTTTTGTGGCTTCGTAACCATTCATTACAGGCATATTAATATCCATGAGTATTAAATCCACGTTGTTTTTTTTACAAAATTCAACAGCTTCTTTCCCGTTATATACCCTTGTAAGTTTTGCATTTGTGGGGCGAAGTGCTTCAGCAAGAAGTAAATAATTTTCATCTACATCTTCTGCAATTAATATTTGTTTACTTTCCCAGTTGTGTTTTTTGTCTTTTACCTTAACCTGTTTTTCTCCCATGTATTTGAAGCCTATTATTAGTATATCGTCTAATTGTTCTTCATCCCCTTTCCATAAATTAAATTCTCTTAATAAAATGGTTTTTTGTTCATGCATAGGCTTCTTATATATATCAATCAATAAATTTTTGAAGTTTTTAGTAAGGAATTTAAATCCTTTTTCTCCTCCAAATTGATCAATAAATCCATCCGAAAATATATAAATAACGTCTCCATCCATTAAATCGATTTTATGTTTAGTGAAAGGGACATCAATATTTGTATGGTAGCTCACTGGCATTTTATCTCCACTGTATTGTAATAATTCATTGTTTCTTATAATGTATAATGGGTTATGAGCTCCTGCAAACTGCATTTTTTTCTTATCAAAATCAATAATGCAAAGGGCAATATCCATTCCGTCATTTGGCTCGTTTCTATCACCGCTTTGGTGTAAAGAATTTATGATATATCTTCTAAGTTCGTTTAATATTTCATCTGCCTGCAAGGTTTGAATATGAGGGTTAATTACAATTTTATTAACTATTTCATTCAAAAAAGCTATACCGAGCATGCTCATAAAAGCTCCGGGGACACCGTGTCCGGTACAATCGGCCGCGGCAAGTACTATAACGTTTTCTTTATGTGTTATCCAATAAAAATCACCGCTTACAATATCGCGAGGGTGAAAAAGTACAAAATAATCCTGTAATAGGTCATCAAGCAGAATAGCTGGCGGAAGAATTGCGTTTTGTATTCGTTGGGCATACAGTATACTGTCTGTTATTTTTTGTTTTTGAGTATTTGCAAGATCACGCTGTTTTTCAATTTCAAGATTTTGTTCTTTTAATAGTTTATTTGCCTTTTTCTTTTGTCCAAACTGATAATAGATAAGTAATAATATTAGAATTAATAAAACTAACGCAGTTATGGCATAATAGAACATCAATCTATTTGCTTTTGCACGTGCTTGTTCTTCTTTAGCACGTGCTTTTTCTTCTTTAATGGTCAAGTCTTTCAATTCACTCTCTGCTGCTATTAATTTATTTTTCAGTTGTATTTCACGATAACTTTCTATCACTTCAGCTAATGTATCTTTTGTGTTTCTGAGTTGTTGTTCACTCATTTGTGCTTTTATTTCGGCATCCTGTTTTTGCAATTTAACTATTTCAAATTCTCTTTTTTGAAGATGTGATTGAAGGGCCGAAGATTTTTCATAATATTCTTTTGATTTTTGGCTATTACCAAGTTTTTCATAATTTTCAGCCAATTGCATAAAACAACTTTGAGTTAATTTCAGGTCATTTATTTCCATTGCCAGATCAACAGCTTCTTCAAGCTGGCTTATTGCCTGGTTGTATTGTTTCAAGTCGAAGTATACCTGGGCTATATTTTGTAAATCAGCTGCAATATCGGGCTTACGGTTTTGTGCGCGGTTTATTTTCAAGGTTTCATTAAAGTTATCTAAAGCCGCATGAAAATCTCCAAGTTCGGAATAAATAAAACCAAGATTGTTTTGTATATTTTTCACTGCATTCTGGTTTCCAAGCTGTTTGTTTAAGTTTAATGATTGTTTAAAATATTTTATGGCATCTTTTCCTTCATTATTTTCCCAATAAATGTAAGCGATTTGGTTATAACATTTGGCTTCTTCCCGGCTATTACCTTCTTCATGAAGTTTCTCTGTTTGTTTAACCAGTTCTTCTACTTTTGTTTTAACATCGTCGTGTATTTTTGAACTTGCTAATGACTTAGTATAATAGTTAAAAAAGAAAAATACTAAAAATATATACACCTGATATACACTTATCTTATTCATTATTTGACGATTATAGTATATATAATATCAATTAATAAGTTACAAATTTTTTTCATACCCTTGGTAATGATTTATATCATTCAGATGCGGTGAGATAGATCACCAGAATAGATAACCATTTATTTTACGAATATTGCAAATTCAACTTTATCTATTGTCTCTAAGGTGAGGCGAAAAGCTTAAAAAAATATATTTCACTTCTTCATGGTAAAAATTACTTCAATTCCCATTCAAATCCATTTTTTGTGTCTTTTACACAGATGCCTAATTTTTCTAGTTGTTTTCGTATCTTATCGGCAGTTGTAAAGTCTTTTTTAGTTTTAGCATCCTGTCTTACATTTAATACCAGTTCTATAATTTCAGAAGTAAGATTATGCTTATTCATCTGTGGTTCTTGCTCATCTTTTAGCCCTAAAATATCATTCACAAAAGATTGGTAAGTTCTTTTTAAAATAGTAAGATCATCGGAAGATATGGTCTCTTTTTCGTCATGTATGGAATTTATAAGTCGAACACCATCAAAAAGATTTGATAATACAATGGGATAATTCATATCATCATTCATTGCTTGGTAGCAATTCTGTTCGATTGACTTCACATCTATTGTTGATTTTATTGAAGGTTTAATGTTATGTAAAACCTTTATCCCTTCCATTAATCTTGCTAATCCTTTTTCAGCACCCTGTAAAGCTATGTTTGAAAAGTCGAGTGTGCTTCGGTAGTGGGCCTGAAGAACAAAAAAACGGATAGTCATAGGACTATAAGGTTGTTCTAATTTTTCATGATTGCCTGAAAATAGCTCATCTAAAGTAATAAAGTTATTCAACGAACGGGCCATCTTATGCCCACCTATTGTAATCATGTTATTGTGTATCCAATATCTTACTTGATCTTTCCCATTTGCTGCAACAGATTGTGCAATTTCACATTCGTGGTGAGGGAAAAGCAAATCCATACCACCGCCATGGATATCAAAGGTTTCACCCAAGTATTTAGTGCTCATAGCCGAGCATTCAAGGTGCCATCCTGGAAAACCGTTACTCCAATCCGAAGGCCATTGCATTATATGTTCCTGATCTGCTTTTTTCCATAATGCAAAATCAAGTGGATTTCTTTTTTCTCCCTGTCCTTCAAGCTCACGAGTGTTACTTAGCAAGTCTTCTACATTTCTTCCACTCAATTTGCCATAATTGTATTTTTTATTGTATGCTTCAATATCGAAATATACCGAACCATTTACATAATAGGCAAACCCGTTTTCAAGTATCTTTTTTATTAACAGTTGTTGTTCAATTATATGTCCCGATGCTTGAGGTTCAATACTTGGCGGTAAAGTATTTAACAGGGTTAATACATGTTGGAATGCATTTTTATATTTCTGAACAACTTCCATAGGTTCAAGCTGTTCAAGCTTGGCTTTTTTGACAATTCGATCATCTCCCTCTCCCGCCAATTCATCTTCTAAATGGCCCACATCGGTTATGTTACGAACATAACGCACTTTATAACCCATATGCTTGAGATACCGGAATAATACATCAAAAGTAATTGCCATCCGTACATGTCCTAAATGGGGTTCACTGTAAACTGTAGGACCACACACATACAGCCCAACGTTAGGTGGATTTTCAGGCTTGAAAAGTTCTTTTTTCCTGGTTAAAGAATTATATAAATGAAATTGATGTTCTTGATGCATACTAAAGCATTTCTTATTTGGCTTTAAATTTAATAAACAATTTTTAAAAAGGTTTGGAATATATCCATACATTTTTTTGCTTTGTTGAATCGCTTGTACCAATCATAACCGGATTTATAAAAGACAGGGTTCAGTACAACAAAACTTAAGCAACGTTTATTTCCTTCTGTTGTGAAAAAAGTTACCTCTTAAATATGCAACAATTTAGTACAAATTCGGTATACTTGCCAAATAATACTTAAAACCGGCTACATTGAAACCCAATTTTCACATATTTGAAGTAAATTTTAACAAACAGGCAGCTCTTCTGCCTAAAGAACAACATGCTGAGTATAAGTGGGCTTCACCGGGGGATATTCTGGCAGACCCAAAAACTCATCAAAATGTAAAAAATTATTTCAATGGATATAAACTTTTTTAATTTTGTTGGTTTAATTTGTGTCATCGAATTATGGGCAAAACAATAAAACATATTTTTCTGCTACTTATCATAAGTGCTTTCAAAGCAGGTTATGCACAGAATTACCTTGATATTATCGGGACGCTTGAAGCCGAAGGCAGAAATGAAGGTAAAGTTAAAATAATTCAGAGCGAGAGTGTAAATACTGTTTTAATGCTCCATTTAAAGGAACAAAATAAACTGTTTCAAACTAATGGGTATAGAATATGCATTTTTGCTGATACCGGTCAGGAAGCAAATAAAAATGCCGAGGTTGTACGATCGAGATTTATAAGTATGCATCGGAATGCACAGTCATATAAAATTTTTAAATATCCTTATTACAGGGTATATGTAGGCGACTTTAGAACAAAAAGTGAAGCATTAAAATTCTTGAAAGTGCTGGAAAGAGATTTTCCTGATGCCTATATTGTTCCCGATATTATTGTTTCAAATAA
>CAZWGG010000150.1:0-10048 GCA_964633305.1 uncultured Bacteroidales bacterium | reverse complement strand
TTTAAAAATATACAAACTGGCATATATATATACGAACTTGAGGATTTGAACGATGATAAGACTCTAAGAATGATTGCTGCTAATACTGCTTCAGAAAAACTTACTGGCGTTCCAACCACTTCTGTAATTGGAAAAACACTTGATGAAAATTTCCCATATTTAAGGAAAAAGGGTATCCCTCAACAATATGCTGAAGTTGTAAAAACCAAAAAACCATACGAAATTGAGGATATTTACTACTCCGACAGCCGTGTAATTTCCGGCGTTTTTTCCGTAAAAGCCTTTCCTTTACCTGGTAACAGGGTCGGTGTAGCTTTTGATAATGTTACAGAGAAGAAAAAAGCAGAAAAAGCCCTAAAAAGCAGTGAAGAAAACTACAGGCTAATAGTTGAGCAACAAACTGATTTAGTTATAAAAATTGATAATGAAGGCCAATTTTTGTTTGTCAGCCCATCTTACTGTGAAAAATTTGGAATGACAGAGACAGAAATTCTCAGTAAAAAATTTATGCCTTTAGTTCATGAAGATGACAGGTATAAAACAACAAAGGCAATGAGAAACCTTTATAAGCCTCCTTTTACCTGTTATATTGAGCAGCGTGCAATGACCAAAGATGGATGGAGATGGCTTGCCTGGTCACAAAAGGCTGTTCTGAATGAAACGGGAAAAGTAAAAGAAATTATTGGCGTAGGCCGGGATATAACAGAACGAAAAATTGCCGAACAAGCGCTTAGAGAAAGTGAGGAAAAATTCAGATTGTTGTTTGAAACAGCATCAGATGCCATATTCATGATGAAAAAAGATAAGTTTATTGATTGTAACAGCTCTACTTTAAAAATGTATGGATGCAAACGCGAACAAATCATCAATCAAACTCCTTATAGATTCTCACCAAAAAAACAACCGGATGGTAAGAACTCGAAAACAAAAGCCCTGGAAAAAATAAATAAAGCGTTCTCTGGCAAACCCCAATTCTTCGAATGGCAACATATAAAATATAACGGAACCCAATTTGATGCCGAAGTTGCTCTTCAACGAATAGAGCTTGCCGGAGAGATTTACCTGCAAGCAATTGTACGCGATATTACCTCAAGAAAGCTAGCTGAGAAAGCATTAATCGAAAGTGAAGCAAAATTTCGTAACATATTCAATAGTAGCAGCGATGGAATAATAATTGTTGGATTGAATGGGAAAATTATAGAAGCTAATGAAAATATTATATCAAGTATAGGCTACTCGAGGAGAGAATTACAAAAAATGAAACTCAATCAATTAATTGATTCAAGCTTTCATAAAATACATCAACATAGAACAGAATATTTGATTAAAACAAATAAAGCACTTTCATTAGAGCATGATATTATTACTAAAAATTTAATAACTGTTCATGTTGAACTTAATAGCAAAATAATTGATTATGAGGGAGGAAAAGCGATTCTGTCAGTTGTCAGAGACATTACTGAAAGGAAATTAATGGAAAAACGAATATTAGATGCTATCATTAAAACCGAGGAAAGAGAAAGAGAAAAATTTGCAAAAAACCTTCACGATGACTTAGGCCCCCTGTTATCAAGTATTAGAATGTATGTGAATTCTATTGTTAATGTTAATGATTTAAATAAACAAAAATTTATTGTTGACCAGCTGAACGAATTGGTAAAAGAAGCCATTCAAAGCACAAAAGAAATATCAAACGACCTTAGTCCACATGTATTAAAAAATTATGGGATAATTGCTGCTGTTGAATCTTTTGCCCGAAAATTCGAAGACCACATTCATACTAATTTTAATACAAACATTACAGACCAGCGTTTTAGTGATGAAATTGAAACCTCAATTTATAGAATAATGAAAGAACTAATAAATAATACAGTAAAACATTCAAGTGCCTCAGAAATATTTATAAAACTACTTTATAATGCTGGTAAATTGAATTTAAACTTTAAAGATAATGGAACGGATTTCGACATTAACAAGATTGAAAAAAAAGAGATTACAGGAATGGGGATTTCAAATATAATAAGTAGAGTTAGATCATTAAAAGGAAAATATTCCTTTTCAACAACTAATGTGAAAGGAATCAGCTTCGAGTTAGAAATTCCGGTATAGTTTTTTGCTTATTCAAAAAACTTTTTTATTATGGATTGTTTAAATACTATTATTTTCATTAATATAATAATAAAAAGATTAAAAACCTGTTTGAAAATAGTTTAAATTATGCTTAAATTTAGATAAACTTAATTCTAATGCAAAAACGCCAAATCATTATAGTAGATGATCATCAGTTATTTAGAAATGGTTTGAAATTCATCCTAAACGAAATGATGGATGTTCAGGTTACCGGAGAAGCCTCAAATGGAAAAGAGTTTTTAGATTTACTTGAATATGGTATTCCTGATCTGGTTCTTCTCGATATTAATATGCCTGTAATGAATGGTGTTGAAGCAGCAAAAAGAGCATTACAAAAATTTAGTAAATTAAATATTCTGGTTCTTTCGATGTATGGAGAGACTGAATATTATAATACTATGATTGATATTGGAGTTAAAGGCTTTATATTAAAAGACGTTGATAATAAAGAACTTAGAGATGCTATTGATAAAGTAATTGGAGGAGGAAGTTATTTTTCCCAGGAACTTCTACTCAATTTAATAAAGAATAAATCTGCCGATGAAACAGTACTTCTCACAAAACGAGAAAAAGAAGTACTTGAATTAATTTGCAAAGGATATTCCAACTATCAAATTTCAGAAGAACTTTTTATTAGTCAAAGAACTGTGGAGAGGCACAGATCAAGCTTATTACTAAAAACTGATTCAAAAAATTCAATAAGCTTGGTAGTTTTTGCTATCAAAAACAAAATTGTCTCTGTTTAAGAATATACCCCCTTTTTCAATTTAATCTGTCGGTTTTTACGCAACTGATAATGTGTGTACTAACTCAATTAATTTTGAGTATTTTTATTCGAAAATTGAGTGCTTGCCTCACTATCTTTCCACAGTCATACACGTAAACTAAAGTACAAAAATTCTTTGTTTTAAACGGGATTTTCAAAATCAAAGAAATACTTAAATCAAAATAGTATGGACAAGTTAATAAAACATCAAACCGAACACGACTTCAGATTGCGAAATGCAATATCAAATTATCTAGACGATATGCAATCTGAAGAAAGTCTTGTAAAAAAGCTTAATCGAATTAAGAAATTAAAACAAGAGGTTGGCAAAATTTGTATTCCACAAGATAATATGAAAACTGAAAAAAAAAATGAAATAATTATTAGAACTCAAAGATATTCTAAAATGGCCAAAACAAAGTCTGTAAGGGATTTTATGGCTATCAGGAAAAAGCAAAATATTGAAAATTATAAAACTTTAAGAAAATAATGGCGGAAAATACTTATATACTATGCGGGGATATACCTAAAAAAAATTGGGTGATAATTTTACATAATTAAGTATTTATCCGTAAAAAATATAAGAAATGTCAAAATATATTTGTATCATATTTTATAAAGAGTTATTACAGGGTTTAGTTAGTTTTAGGGTTTGGTTGGATTTAGGTGGAAAAGCGGGGGGTTCATGTAGCGTCCCGCTTTCATTTTAAAAAAATGAGTTTCTATGTATTATCTAATTATCTGATAGAATGAATAATAAAGTAACTTGGTTGCATATAAGCGTCGGTAAATACCCAGTTAATATAAGTATTTATTACCTTTTAATTTAGATAAAAACATACTAAAATTGAATTTTTGATATCAATATAAATCAGGTTTTACATTAAAATTATTATGTAAAATTTAAAGAATGAAAAAGCTTAAGGTCTTGATAGTTGACGATAACCCACATTTTTGCAGTGCTTTGAAGTTCATGCTTATGGATTCTTTTAACGATAGAATAGAAACTGTAGTTATTGCAAATGATGGTTACGAATGTTTAGACGAGCTTAGTAATTCTATTTACGATTTAGTATTTATGGATATAAATATGCCAAAAATGAATGGCATTGAAACTACAAGACAAGCAACATTGCTTTACAGAAATCTTGTAATTATTGCCATTTCTTTTCATTCTGAAATGAAATTTATTGTTCAGATGATTGAGGCAGGAGCCAGGAGTTACATAATTAAAGATGAAATAAATAAAAATGTATTAGAAAAAGCACTTTCAATAGAATATTCTTATTGATAATACATTCAATTAAATGAACCCAAATATTACAAAATATAATATATAATAATTAAATGTTATCTGAGGATTAAGTTTTTTCAAAGTCTTTGATTAGTGCGGATTAATTGTGTTGTAATGCCCCCCTCATATTTTAATGATGGGGGCATTTTTTTCTGCTGATATCCTAATATAATATTGGATACTGCTCTTGGTTCGGGTTTTAAAGAATAAATATTCTTTTGATAATTTCTGTTGTAAGGTGAAATATTTAAAACTCTTCCATCAACCACTAATGTGCTGCTTCCCCCAGGGTCAAATCCCATTGCTGTTTTTATTCCTAATTCTATCATAATATTGGCCATATCAATATGCGTTGCACCAACCGATTCTCTTATACGTCCATTTATTACCAGAACAATTAGACCACCCCATTCATCTGTGCCAACAGCTATTTTAGGGCCTCGCATATCTGTATAATCTAATCTTGCCGCTTGAGTACGAATGGAATTATTTGTCTTCCATCCTTCAACATCCATATCAATAGCTAATTTACCATTATAAACTAACAACGGCCCTGCTTCAACTGCATGAAGTAAACCTGCTAGCCCATTAATTGAAATATCTGTTGACTTCCCAACTAAATCAAAACCCAAATTATATTGATTCGCAGGAAAAGATAAAGTTATTCCTACCGGAATAATATCAACATATTCATGATTACCTGGTTTAATTACTTCCTTTATAACATTTCCTGCCATGCGAAAAATTATTCTGTTTTTAGCTAGAATTCTGTCTTCATTAAACAATAAATCATAATAGCATGGAACATTTTCTGGTCGACAAGATATATTATATTGATTTTTACTGAAATTTATCTTTGTTTGATTTATAAAAATTGAAAACCCATCTTTTATGCTCACCCTTTTAATATCTATGTCTCCATTTTCGTATATTAAAAGAGCTGCTTTATTAAACAAAGGCGGACATATTACTTTTTTGTCTGAGATTAAAAGACCTAATGGTGATCCAATAAATGATTCTGCTAATCCTAATTTACCTACAAGTTCTGCATTTAAAATATACCCTCCATTCCATGCAATTTTTGCCGAGGTACTTGATTTCATTTCAAAATCACTGATAAATTCTGTTACTTGCTTTGGTTCTTTAATACTTGACATTGTTATAAAATTCCAATTCGTTATAGAATTTTTCATATTAATTTTTGCAAACACCCCATTGTATGGATTTCCATCATCATAAACACCACTTATAAAATCATATTTTACAGAATCATCAGCTTTAGTTTTATTCATCAAGCTTTGAAAGACATGTGTGGTTGGAGATCCCCTTTCTTCAGAATCCTTTCTCAATATATCAAATAACTTTGCTTCTCCGAACTCTTGTTTAAGTCCTTCAAAATAACTATCCTGAAGCACTTCATTAAATTCTTTTGCCGTTTGTACTGGGGTAGGATAAGAAAGTGTAGGCCTTAATCCGGCCGGAACAAACTGAATATAGCCAGCTCCTTCGGATATTCCCATAATATTAGCAGTTATTGGGTGATTTGCCTTTCCTATGTGAAACTTATCAATATCTACTATATCTGTCATTATAGCAGCATCTTCCTTGCATGACACGATAAACCCTTTTTGCCTGTGTATAGTATTTAAAGCCTTTAACGCTATGTCGCCAAGCTGCACAAAGTGAATACCAACACACCATTGTTTTGTTTCTATTACTTTAAGTATTCCGTGTTTATAAAGCAAATAAAGCTCTCTTTCATTACCATTTTTAATAAAATCGACTATTTCAGTAGTAGTAAACCATTTACCTACAGATATGGACTGTGTAAATAGAAATACAGGTGCAAGTTGTTTCTTATTTTGTATTAAAATATCACTGTCAAGTTCATCTTCTATTTTAAGTTTTAACCTTGAACGTATAGCTTGCAACGCAAAAAATTCTAATTCATACTTTACATAATTTCCTGGAAAAATACCTACAGGAATATTCTCTTGTAATTTTCTAATTAATAACGATCTATTGTCAATGGCAATTTCTGTACTTGAAGTTAATTGAGCCAGAGCAAGATTCCAATCTGTAAAAAAATGAGAGCTTTCGTCAATCACCTTTTTTGGCGGTGGTCCAACAATATCAATATACAACATATTTATTACCCCTGTCAATTCCTGGGGAGTAAAATCCTGATAAGGATAATAAATTTTGTTCCTATGCCTATAAGAAAATGAGTGATCATGCCTGATTTCGACTTCACCTTCACAATGGTGAAAAATATTATCAACTGCATTATAAAAGGTGAGTGTCTTTTTCAATTCTGATATATTGTTTTTCTTAATCAAAAATTTAGCATAAGTATATGCATATCCCTTCAGTTGCTGCTCTTCTACCCTAAATGCACTAGGATCAATTAATGACTTTAAGTTTAACATATAAGCCATTTTACCATATCCTGGCAAATATTGTCGTTTGTTAGTATTTAATATCTGCTTAAGATAATGACTTTCTGCGGTGTTTATATATTTATATCGTTTTAAAGCTTCCTTTGTTTTTTGATACAATAAATCATTAGGTTTAACCTGGTTATAAAGGATTTTTAATATGCTTTCTAAATTCTTAGATAATGCATTCAGACTATATCTTGATTGAACCGCGTGTTTGTTATGCAAAATTTCATCAGTATATTTATGAAGAAATAATACTCGTTCTATTACTTTTTCAGCATGCTTTGAAGTTATTTTTTTTCCATCAAATTCGATTACTTTAAGCCTGTCTTTTTCAGGTAGATGCTCACCAATTACTTCAGAATATACCTCTTTAGGAAAATAGCGCCGGCATAAGATGGGTGTTCCGCATGCCGTTGCTTCAATAATTGGCAAGCCCCTACCTTCTGTGCGACTTGGCAATAATACCAAAGATGCAATGTTGTAGAGTTCAGGTATTCCAACGGGCTCTTTAAATCGTTGTTCAAAATCTTTCCTATCTAATTCACTGAAAAAAAAGGCTATAAAAACCCGATTACGCAGGGAAGAATCAATTACATTAAGTAATTCAGAAAATCTCTTTATTAATTTGAGAAAATATTCATAATGTCCGGAAGCTATTGGACCAGTGACAAGCAAAGTTAATTTTAGATTGGAAGTTAACTTTAAACGATCAGTTAAACTTGTATTGGTGAATAGTTGCTTAATTAGTCTAAATCCTAACTCAATTCTTTTTCGTGCAATAATTCTGGTGGGTTGAAGAAAAATAATGTTTTCATTCAGAAATTTCTCCACTGGTTTGGTTTTTATTCCAATTAAAATAGGCCGGGGATTATTTGAATCAACAAGTTTATTTTTAATTACATCTGATACTGAATAACTAATTAATGTATTACTATATCGACTTAATATTTTTTCAAACTGGTAAAATGCATTAATCTTTTTTCGCTTACTTATATTAAGGTATTTATTTGTATCAACTGCTGTTCCTATTTCCAAAACATTAGCAGGATTATGACCACTTTTTTCAATCAAATGATTTGTTTGCCCCATATTAATGTTAACATTAATCCACGACCGAGATTCCCATGGATAAAGTATCTCAATTAGTGAAAAAAACTCGCCTATATGGCTATTTGTAAAAAAGAAATCACGTGGACCACGTTTCAACATTTTTTGTTCAATATCATTTTTTCTGTTCCCTCCTTCCCAATAAAAGTCGTGATTATTGTTTATTACAGGTATGCCTAAATATTCTGAAACAAAAACAGTTGCTAAAGCCAATGAAACATTTCCAGGATTTGAACAAATATTTACTAAATAAAGTAGTTTTATATTATTTCTTTCAATGTAATTTCCTAATTTTTCAGTAATTAAAAGAGCCTGATTCCAGAAATCTATAATGAGTTGATTATATTTCTCACTACCTCTTTCTAACTTATTAAAATAAAAATTGTTATACAATGTCCAATCATCAAACCCTTGAATTTCTTCTAATTCAAATTTTTTTATTTCTGAACTAATTATGTTTTCCGATTCAGAACAAAATTTGCCTCCTATATAATGAATTTCAACTCCTTTAAATAAATTAGCCAGAATTTTAGTGTATTTTTCAATCTCTATACTAACTCCATCTACTGAATACAAAAATGTAATAAATGCTATAGCGCCCTGTGATATTTCACTTTTAAATTCATTATACGTCCCTGAAAAGCCTATTGAAGGAAATGGTTTTTCTTCCCTGAACTTATCAATAAAAATTCCTAAATCAAACCAAGTATGAATTCTTTCCTTTCTAAGTAACGACAACATTATTTTCGTTGACATCCTTCTTTTCATAAGGTTTAATATCTTTACGGAAATAAATAATAAGAATTATACAATATAATAAAAAAAATTGAATATATGTTTATCCGATTTTGGAGATCTTTAAGCTGGATTATTCTAATATTGATACTAAGTTTCATCCCTGGCGATAAATTTGGAGAACCGAAATTATTTAACCATTTTGATTTATTTGTACATGCATTTTTATATGCAGTGTTAGCGCTCATTAACGAATATGATATTAACAAAAATTACAGAAATAATTTTTATTTCCGGTCAACTATGCCAATTATATTAATTGTTGGAACAATAATAGGGATAGCAACAGAAATAGTTCAATATTATTTAATTCCTAACAGAAATGGTAGTATATATGATTTAATAGCTGATATTATAGGAGCATTTTTAGGTATTACACTTTTCCGCCTATTTTTGTTAAAAAAATAATCTATTTATTTAGTGCCTGCCAGAAAACTCCTATTTTTTAAAGTCTTTGATAAGAAAACGTCAAAGACAAGGCTTTCTAAGCCTTGAAAATGAGGAGTTTACTGATTATAAATGACTATTTTCAAGGCAAGAATAACGCAGTATTTGGCGTTTTCTTGCAAAGACTATTTATGTTTTCCCCTCAAAAAATTTCAAACCTTCTTTCTTACATTAACTTTTGAGTGGTATTTTCTCTATTCTTATCTTATGCCTTCCTGCATCAAAAGGAGTGTTTAAAAATTTATCAATAATTTGAATTCCTAATTTTGTTGAAATAAACCTTGCTGGTAAAGCGCATATATTTGCATCATTATGTCTTCTGGCAAGCTCTGCAATTTCAACATTCCAGCAAAGAGCAGATCGAATATTCTGATGCTTATTTACAGTCATATTTATTCCATTTCCACTACCACATATCGAAATTCCAAAGTCGTTTTCATGAGATTCTACTGAGAAGGCTAACGGGTGCGCGAAGTCGGGATAATCAACACTTTCTGATCCAAAAGTGCCAAAATCTTTAACTACAAATCCATTTTGTTCTAAATGCTTTTTCACCTCTTCTTTTAATTTAAATCCTGCGTGATCAGCTGCAATTGCTACTTTCATCTTGAATTTTTTTCACAAATATAAAACAAATAGTAAGGAAATAAAGTGGTTTATAAAATCAATAATAAAATTGTTGAAAGAATGTTAAATTATACATGAGAAAATTTTTATAAATAAATTTGACTTTTGGAATGTTTGGTTTGTATATAAAATCTTAAAAAAATAAAAAATCACTCCATACAATTTCCTTCATAAAAAATGAACATTATTTAAACATCAATTTGTATAAAAAATTCTAACTATTTTTACAGAATATAAAATATTAACACCATGTTAATATAAATATAAATATTTGATATTGTCCTATTTATAATAAATTGTCTTGTTAACTCATATTTAATAAAATTTTAATATCATTAAAGCCAAAAATATTTTAAAAAAAAGTAAACAAAATTAAATTAATATAAATATCAATATAAAAATTATATAATTTAAAATATTATAATATTATGTTTAAAA
>CAZWGG010000149.1:0-10050 GCA_964633305.1 uncultured Bacteroidales bacterium | reverse complement strand
CGTTTTCTTATCAAAGACTTTAAAAAATAGGAGTTTTCTGGCAGGCACTATTTAAGTTTAAATACCTGTAGTTTGTTATTATTATTTCCGACTAAAATATGTCTATTTTCATAATGGTTACCAATTCGAATTAGTGATAATGCTTTTACATCGTAAGGCGCCAAAAAACCTGATAATCTTGCAGGAACTACTTCAAAGCTTCCTTTACCATTACCGGTTAAATATACTCCAACACTACCGTCATTTCGTGGTGTAACAATTTCTGTATTATAAAGATTTCCTGCAGCCAATATATCAAGATGACCGTCATTATTGAAATCATCAATTATTATACCATTTATTGAGGATAACTGGGCTTCATTTGGCAATTTATGCAGTTTAAAATTTCCGTTCCCGGTATTTTCAAAGTAACAACTTGCAAAAGTTTCAGATTTCAGATGTAAAGAATTATTTAATACCTTTTTAGTATATATTTCAGATACTGTTGCTTCACCAAAACTTTCATAGGTGGGAAATTTGCTCTCAATCCACGGATTTTGTTTAACAAAACATTTTCTGCCCCTTAACGGGTATTGCTTCCCGTTTTGAAAATAACTTAATACAACATCGGAATTACCATTATTATTAAAATCTCCGGCATATACATCAAAAGTATATTCAATATTTGCTTTGTACCGGTGATTCAATCCCAAATTACCGGCAATAATATCAATATCCCCATCATTATCAAAATCAGCTCCATTCAGGCTAAACCACCATCCTCTTGTTCCCTCCATTTCTGTTTTTTCAAATTTTCCATTGTTGTTTTTTAGGTAACATATTGGCATCCATTCACCTGCAATAACGATGTCGGTCCAGTTATCGTTATCAATATCAGAACAAAATGCCGATGTTACCATGCCTGATTTTAACAGATCAGGCGCTATACTTGCTGTAACATCCTCGAATTTTATATTGTTATTTTTTGAATTGTTTTCTAGAATATAACTATTCGCAGGAAAAGGATATTCTCCGGGTATTTGTCTTCCTCCCACAAATAAGTCCAAGTCGCCATCGTTATCAAAATCAATGGCTTCAACGCATGATCCGCTTGATGTAATTGAAGGCAATGCATTTGTGTTTTTTAAAAATATTCCCTTGCCATTGTTAATATACAAACGATCGGTATATTTTTGAGAATTCTTCGGAAATTCATATCCTCCGCTAACCACATATAAATCGAGGTCATTATCACCATCGGCATCAAATAAAACCGAGCCGATATCTTCGTACGACTTATCTTCCGTACATGGTTCTTCCTGTGCAATGAAGTTTCCTTCTGTAACCTGAATATATAACTGCCAGGAAGCGCCTGCTGCATTCCCGATAAAAAAATCTTCAAGCCCGTCTCCGTTAACATCCCCAACCGATATACACGGCCCTAATTGTGATAATTTATAGGGTAATAAAACCTGTTTTTTATAATCGTTAAATGTATTCTCTTTATGTAAAAATTCGGGCTGAACCGTGTTGGTAATTTCTTCAAAAATGGGTTTGCTTTTATTTTCATTTTGAGTGTAAAATCCAGCATCGGTATAACGTAATGTTATTTTCTGATTGGTCCTGATATTTTTCAATAACTGTGTTTTTCCATTGCTCCATAAAACCTGCAATGAATCGATATGATCCTGTTTGGCCAGACCAAAATATAATATGGGTTCCATTGAAGACTCATACCCTCTTGACAAGGTAAGTTCAGCCATTTGCATTTTATCGTTGTTCCATATAGTTACTACAGAACCTATTCCCATTCTGTTTTCCGGTGTTCCCTTAAATACCAGTTTTAAATAGTTTCCCAGTTTGTTTTCAACTGCATTATTATTATAAATAAATGCTTTTTGGTCAATATTATTTACAATTAGTTCCAAGTCTCCATCGTTATCCAAATCAGCATATGCCACGCCATTGGAATAGCTTTTTTCTGGCATTCCCCATTCTTTGTTATACCTGGTAAATGTTAAATCCCCATTATTTTTATAAATATAATTGGTTAATTGTTTACTTGGCATATTAAGTGCTTTTTCCAGTAATCCGGAACTATCCGAATTCTTGTTCTTGGCAAAATATGTGGTTTCCGTCATTTTATTAAAATAGTCAAGATTGTTCATGTCGCGGCGAGAACCATTTGTAATATACAAGTCCTTCCAGCCGTCCAAATTAAAATCAGCAAATAAGGCAGCCCAGCTCCAGTCGGTAGAAGTAACACCTGCTATCCATCCTGCATTGCTAAAATAAGGCAAACCATTTTCATTAATTCCACGGTTTAATTGCAAGGTACTATACCTGTATTGATGATAAAAGCCCTCTTTAAGCATTTCTTCAAAATCATCAAGGTCCATACTTGACATATTTGTTTTAGCCCGGGTGTTGTCTTCCGGCATCATATCAATTTGTAAAATATCTAATAAACCATCGTTATTATAATCGGCGACATCCGCTCCCATGCCATAGAAAGAGGTTTGTGCCAATACTTCACCTACTTTATCTGTAAAAGTACCATTGCCATTGTTGATGAAAAAGTAATCAGGACTTGTAAAATCATTAGAAATATAAATATCCTTAAATCCATCCTTATTAAAATCACTCACCGTTACACTTAATGTTAATCCAAAGGATAATAAGCCAGTTTCTACTGTTACATTTGTAAAAGCGCCATCCCCATTGTTTCTGAATAAATGATCCGAATCCTTCATTTTTATGTTTTTCATCATTTGCCTATAAACAAAAGGAGGAGATTTAAAAGCAGTTATAGGGTAATTAGCCACGTATAAATCCATATCACCGTCATTGTCATAATCAAAAAATACGCTTTGTGTACTTTTTCCAATATCAGCAATACCATATTTTTCTGCTTTTTCACTAAATATAGGGATACTATCAGCATTTAATCCCTGATTTACAAATAACAAATTTTTACAAGAATCAGATAATCCGGAAACACTCACATAAATATCAGGCCATCCGTCATTGTTAATATCGCAAACTGTTGAACCCAACATCCAGCGATTATCGCCACCTGTTCCCGAAATGTCTGTTACATCTTTAAAACGCAGGTTCCCTGTGTTTAAATAAAGTTTGTTGCTTACCATATTTCCGACAAAGTATATATCGGTTAAACCATCTCCATTAAAATCGGCCACTGAAACGCCACCTCCCATGTAAATGTATGAGAACAGAAAATAATTAAAAGAATCCGTTTCTGTGAGGATATTTTCGAATTTAACGCCTGTTTTTTTTGAAGAAATATTATTAAATAGTGGTTTTGAATTTGAACGAAGATGAATATCGCATGAGCTATACAATATAACTAAAGCAGATACTAAAAATATTTTAATAACTTTCCTGGTACGTAAATGCATGCCAACTTTTTAATACGAATTAAACAATAAAAAGGCTGAATATAATGTAAATTAACAAAAAAAAAATGGTTCTGAAAAGAACCATTTTTTTAAATCTCATATTTAATGCCGATTAGTATCCAGTGTTTTGTTGATCTTGAGATATATTTTCATTCCTGTCAATTTCGTCTTGTGGAATTGGCCATAACAAATTTTTAGGATTTTGGAAAGACGTACCACCTACAGTATTTGTAATGAAGTTGGTAAGTTTACCCCATCTTAAAAGATCGGGAAAGCGAACCTGCTCACCACAAAGTTCCACTTTACGTTCATGCTCTAATGCATCCATAAAGTCTGTAAGTGTTGCAGGAGTGGCAATAGCCGGCATATTAACATCGTCCCTTGCTCTAACGTCATTTATTAAAGCTGTTGCTTCATCATCATTTGCAGCATAATCGCTATTAGCTAAAGCTTCAGCAGTCATTAACATCACATCGGCATAACGTATTATTTTCATATTAACTCCCGATTGCTGAGCTTCATCAGTTCGTTTGTAGTAAGTTTGGTACTTTCTCCAGCCTGCTCTTCTATCATACTGAATTGCTTCAATAATATCATTACCATTGTTAAATGTGTCACCAACTGAATAGAAGCAATATTTGTATCTCGGATCGTTAGCTTCAAACTCATCAAGCAAATCTTCTGACGGATATACATTAAACCAGTTGTTCCAACCATATTCCTGTCCACGGAAACATGATTCATTCAACCCCTGGTCACTTCTGTCAGAGCTCCATGCATTAGCATTAGCTCCGCCTGTTGAAATAAACTGAACTTCAAAAACTGACTCACGACCATTTTCTGTTTCTTCTTCGAAATTATTTAAATAACGTGGTTCCAAAGAATAACCGGTCACATTACCAAAAGCTTGAAGTGCTCCATCATAATCGCCCTGGAATAAACGCGCTTTTCCTAGTAATGCCCATGCTGCTCCTGAAGTAGCTCTTCCAAGTTCCTCATTAGCTTTAGCCAAACATTTACTCGCAGCGTCAAGAAGGTCTGCTTCAATCTGATCCCAAATCTGGGCAGCAGGAGTTCTCCCATAACCTTCAGTTTCTGGTGTTGGAACATCCAATATTAAAGGTACATCTCCAAACCTGTCGACTAACATAAAATAATACAAAGCACGTAAAAATTTTGCTTCTCCAATAAACTTATCTTTCCTTGCCTGAGGCATTTCAGAGTCAAGAATTTCATCTATTTGATCCTTATTGTTAATTACAAAGTTAGCTTTATTAATGCCCCTGTAACAACTTTCCCAGAAAGCTCCAATAGGTCCGTGGGATGCATCAAATGTAAACTGTAAATATTGTACTTTATCAGATTCTAACTGAGGATTTCCAGAGTTTTCATGAGCCATATTATCATAACCGAACCAAATATGGCGGTTATATATTCCCCGAGTTTGTAAACTACCGTAAATTGCATTTACAGCAGATTCTACCTGAGTTTCATTTTGAAAATATGTTTCAGGTAATAATTCATTTGGATTTGAAAGTTCAAGTTTGGATGCATCACAGCTATAAAGCAGAACCATTACACTAAAACTTAGTGTTGTTTTAAAAATTAATTTAAATATTTTCATAATAATCTTTTTAATGTTTAAAAGGAAATTTGAATACCACCGATTATTGATTTTGGCACAGGATAGGCGCCCACGTCAATTCCATTGGCAAAGTTATTCAATGGCTGGCCGTCGTTGTTAGTTCTTGGTGAACCAATATCTACAAGATTGTTCTCAACTTTTGTATTGGAACCAACTTCAGGATCCAGCCCCGAGTAATTAGTGATGGTTAATAAGTTTTGAGCGCTTACATAAACTCTGACCTTAGATAGGGTGCCCTTGAAAAGCGATGCCGGAAGGGTGTATCCTAATGTAATATTCCTTAATCTTGTGTATGAACCATCTTCGACAAAACGTGAAGATGCTTGTGCATTTCTACCTGCACCGCTTGCAGCATTACTAGCTGCCGAAATACCTGCTTTAGGGATTGTGTTTGAAGGATTGGTTGGCGTCCATCGGTCTAAAACAGCAGTACCGGCATTAAATATTCGAGACATTCCTTCCAAATCATATAAATTAGTATTATAGATATCATTTCCATAAACCCCATTTAGGAATATACTTAAATCAAAACCCATATAGTTGGCCTCTAAATTTAGGCCAAGTGTTAGATCCGGAAATGGATTTCCAATATTGGTCCTGTCGTCAGCATTAATAATTCCATCACCATTTACATCAGCAACACGGAAATTACCTGCATCATCGTGTGCAGGATCATCCTGTGATCCACCCATATAGGACTGAGCTTCAGCATCCGACTGGAATATCCCATCAAACTTCCAGCCATAAAAATAGAATAATGGTTCTCCGGCTTCAGCTCTTGAAAGATTTTCATTTTCAAAACCAAATCCACTAATTGGAGGTCCTCCAAGATCAGTTACTTCGTTTTTGTATGTGCCAAGATTCAAACTGGCTGACCATTGGAACTCACCTTCAAAATCGTTATAGCCTAATTGTAACTCAACACCCTTAGTTTCAACAGAACCAACGTTAGCTGGTTTAGTGGCAGTAAAGAAACCGAATGAATTTATAAGAGGAACTGGTATTAACAGGTCATCACTTTTATTAATATAGTATTCAGCAACTAATGTAAATTGGTTATTAAGCAAACCAAGGTCCAAACCAATGTTAGTCATTGTAATTTCCTCCCATTTCAAATCGGGGTTTGGAAGATTGGAAACTGTTGTACCTGTAACTATTTCATCATTAATAACATAATTCATGTTAGAAGTAGCAGTTGATGAATATTTATAATCCCCAATTTTATCATTACCGGTTTTCCCCCAACTTGCTCTTAATTTCAAGTTGCTTATTGCAATAACATTACTCATAAAGGCCTCTTTATTAATTCTCCATCCAGCAGCAACAGAAGGGAAAGAACCCCATCTGTGATTTTTACCAAAACGTGATGAAGCGTCTGTTCTTAAAGAAAATGCTACTAAATATTTCTGATCATAATTATAATTTAACCTGCCAAGATAGCCTATCCTTTTATATTCAGTCAAGGTTGACCTGATATTTGAACCTGTATTTCCAAGTTCTTTTGTATCATCTGTAATAGGGTTTTGGCTTGAGTTATTGATAAGTGATTTATTAATAGTACTATATTCTGACAATGCTAACAACTCAACATTATGTTTATCAGCAAAAGTTTTAGTATAATTTAAACTGTTTGTATATATCAGTGACCGGTATGTTGCCCTGTTTTTAATATTTATAGCATATGCGCGAGCGTGAGTGGAATTACCAAGATTATCATCGTTGTAAGATGGTAAATGTTGATCATCGTTAATTTTGATATCTTCTACACCGGTAACAGATCTAAATTTCAATCCATCAATTATTTCCAGTTCACCATATATATTTCCAATAATACTGGTAGTATTAACGTTGAAATCGTTCAATTCAAGTATTCTCACTGGGTTTTCAGCATCTTGACCATCAACAGATGAGGTAGGGCCTTGAAATCCACCTAAATTATTTTCATTATAAACTGGCAGATAAGGGGCCATTTTTATTGTGTGTTCGATAATTGAACGTCCACCATTATCTGGCATAGGATCCTGATGAGAATATGCAACACCTATATTTTCGCCAATTTTTAATCTTCCGTGGGTAAAATCACTATTTGCCCTGAAGTTATATCGTTCATACCCGGTATGGATGATTATACCATCTTGTTGCTGATATCCCCCTGATATTCTGTATGTACTATTTTCAGCACCACCAGCAACAGAAACATTATAATTCTGTAATTTACCATTTGTAAATATCTGATCTTGCCAGTCGGTTTCGCCAGATCTTCTGTTCGCATATTGTGAACCTGTAACTACAGGTGGAACTTCTGAAGCAAGACCAGGATCTGTAATATATTGCAAATACTGAGCAGTATTTAAAAGGTCAAATCTTTTTGTTGTCCATTGGGTACCTGTATAGGCATCAAAAGAAACATTTACCTTACCTGCTGAACCTTTTTTGGTAGTTACCATAATAACTCCATTAGACCCTTGTGAACCATAAATAGCTGTTGTAGAAGCATCTTTAAGTACCTCGATTGATTCAATATCATTCGGGTTTACACTTGATAAACTTGCAGCAACTACACCATCAATTACAATTAACGGATTATTATCACTTGCAGTACTTAAACCCCTGATTCTAATTTCTGGAGCTACACCCGGTGAACCATTATTTACTACAGTTACACCAGCAGCACGGCCTTGTAATGCCTGGTCGGCCGTTGCAACAGGTACTGCTGTAATCTCATCAGAACTAACTGAAGTAATAGCCCCAGTAACTTCAAGTCTTTTCTGGGTACCATAACCAACAACCACAATTTCTTCCAAACTTGTAACATCTAATACTAACCGAATATTCAGTTCAGTTTGGTTATCAATTGTAACCTTCTCAGTTATATATCCCACATAACTAAATGTTAAAACGTCTCCAGGATTTACTTCCAGGGTAAATTTTCCGTTAATATCCGTACTAGCACCACGTGAAGTACCTTCTATAACAACATTTACACCGGGTAGTGGCTCTCCTGAGCCGGCATCGGTTACAGTACCTGTTATACTTTGCTGTCTTGAGCTTTGTTTAAGCGTTAAAACCACCAGATTATTATCTAGAATACGGTAAGTAATATCCGATGACTCAAAAAGTTTTTCAAGTATTTGCTCCACATTTTCGTTTTTCACGTTCATATTTACAACTTTATCAATATACCTGAATTCATCGTTGTAAAAAAACCTGAATTTACTTTCTTGTTCAAGTACCTGAAAAACTTCACGTACTGTCTTCCCCTTTAAATCTAGGGTAAACTTGGTGTTCTGTGAATATACAGAAGCAACAAGTTTGAACGATAAAAGAATAGAGAATAAAGTAGTTAGTTTCATAATTAGGAATAGTTTTTTAAACCTTCTTTTCTGAAAAAAGATTATAAAATAATTAGAATTTTTCATAGATTTGAATGTTTTTAAAGGTTATACATTACAATGCGTGATAAACTAGCTATAAAATTCTGCATTGGTGATGTTTAATTAATTTTTTGTGAGGGAGTAGATGTAACGGTCTATTCCCTTTTTTAATCTTTGAATTTTTTGCGTGTCATTTATATCATAAGCGAATTGTTTTAGTAGAGTTTAAGATAAATAGGTTCATATGGTTTTTATTTTCTTTTCAAATGATTATGAAATTTCTGCAACATTTTTTTGTTCTCAAATATTTTTACTTTTTTACCATCAAGCTCATAATCGATAGGGGCGCTAAGTTTAATTACATCCAATACCTGTGTTAACGTTTCATCTTCAAGAGTTCCAGTAAACCTGAATTGTTTAATATTTTCCGATTCAAACAAAATTGATATGTTGTATTTTCGCTCCAGCTTAATAGCTAAACTCCTCATTTCTTCTCCTCTTATAATTAGTCTGTCATCTTTCCAAGAAATGATAGGTTCCGGATCTATTTTTTCCGCAACATATACAACACCTTTTTCCGGTTTTATAACTTCAGGGTTCGATTTCCTAATGGTTTTTATATCTTCAATTCTTAACTGAAGCTTGGCCCTTAGATAAACCGCTTTTTGTTTTGGTTCGAGAGATACTTGTTGAACATAATGATTTTTTGCTTGCCGGTCATTTCTTATGGTTACTTTACCTTCTATCAGTGTAGTTTCAATAATTCCATCTTCATTGTATGCCTTAACGTTAAATTCTGTTCCTATTGCAACAATATTTAAATCACCTGTTTTTACAATAAAAGGTAGCTGTTTATTTTTATTTACTTTAAAATAAGCTTCTCCTTCAAGAAAAATATTTCGATTTTTTTTGTTAAACGAACTTTGATACCTGATTTTACTTCCTGCATTCAACCAAACCTTTGAACCATCAGGTAAAACTACTTCCGATTTTGAACCTAACGGGGCTTTAATTTCACTGTAAGTAATAATAGTAGCTTTTTCTGACGGCTTAAAAATGAGATAAGATAGAATTCCCCCACTTACAAATAGTAAAATAAAAAGTGCTGCAATTCTCAAAAAGAAGCTAATGTTATTATTTTTCCAATCTGAAAAACGCTTTCCGGATATCTTTTTTTGTTTTGGTTTAAATATCTTTTGTTCTATAGAATCATAAATTTTTTCAAAATTTACTTCTTCAGTAGCTGAATTATTGACCTGACAATTACTCAGGTTTTCCATTAAAATTTCTTTTATAGAAGTTTCTTTTTTTTCATCTGAAAACCAATCACATATCTTAATAAGTTCATCTTTACTACAAGTATTTGTGCTGAACTTATATAATAAATTCTTTAATCCAAAATCTTCCATTTTCGCAAAAAATATTCAAGTTCTATTCTATGACATTATAAATACAATTATTAAAGCTAAACTACTCATTCATTGATAAACTTTTTTGTGATTTTTTTAGAAGGGAGTTAAATATCCTAAAATAACAAGTAGAAATATTATTTTAAATTTTATTTAATTAATAAAATTGCCCAATAAACCATGTTTTATAAAAATCGAAAAGATAATACAAAACATTTTGCAAT
>CAZWGG010000148.1:2586-10078 GCA_964633305.1 uncultured Bacteroidales bacterium | reverse complement strand
ATAAAGATGTACTTAATCCGTATTTTACACGCATTATTTTCTTTGTTAGTAGTTTGGGGAGGATATAAAATTGCTGAAAAAGTCTCAGATCGTAAAACAGCCTTACAAGTAGGGCTATTTTTAGCATTGCTATGGTTTATGCCATTTTTAGCGGTACGTAACCTCGTTGAGATAGCGGCAACACCTTTTTTAATGATAGGTTTATGGATGGTTTATGCAAAAAAAAGCGTTAGTGGAATATTTTTGGCAGGGTTCATAATGGGAGTTGCTGTTTCTGTGCGGTTTCAAACAGTATTGTTTTTAGGAGGAACCAGTTTGGCATTATTGTTTTTAAAAGAATGGAAAAAAGCTTTTGTTCTCGGGTTAGGAGGAATATTTTCAATTTGCCTTTTACAGGGCATGGTAGATTTCTTCATATGGGAACGGCCTTTTGCTGAATTAAAAGCATATATTGTATATAACCTTGAGAATAAAACGGCTTATGGGGTTAATAATTATATGATGTATCCAAGTTTAATTTTTGGAATACTTATTCCTCCAGTGAGTTTGTTCTTAATTTTTGGGTTTTTCTTGGAATGGAAAAAAAATATACTAATCTTTTTACCATCATTCATTTTCTTTGCATTTCATGAATATTTTCCAAATAAGCAAGAGCGGTTTATTTTAACAATTATTCCATTTATTGTGCTTTTGGGGATTATTGGATGGAATAGGTTTATTAAAAAATCAAAATTCTGGAGCAAAAGACCTGGTTTGATGAAAGGATTTTTAATATTTTTCTGGATTGTTAACATTTTACTTTTACTGCCTACAAGTACCTCATATACTAAAAAATCAAGAATTGAGGCTATGTTATACCTTTATCCGGAAAGAGAACAAATAACCAGCATAGTAATTGATGATAACAATAGGCCTGGGACCAGTTTTGTACCTTTATTTTATTTGGGGAAATGGATTGATGTATATCAACTCAATAAACATATAACACCAAGAGATTCTACCGATTATGTTAAATGTAATACACACCAGATGAAAATTAAAAGCATTGATTTTTTTGAAAAACATACGGATGTTGTACACCCCCGGCATATTTTGTTTTATGATGATGCTAATTTAGATGAACGGGTTTCCAATATCCGTCAAGTTTTTCCCGGAATTACTTTTGAAACTGCGATTGAACCTAGTAATCTTGATAAACTTATGCATTGGCTTAATCCGGTAAATTTCAACCAGATCATATATATTTATAGCAATAAAAAAAAGAATTGATGGAATATACCTCTTTAGGATTTACTCTTTATACATATATTTTTAAAATACAGTAAAGACTATGCCATAAAGTGGGTAAAATAATATAATTTTTTTACCCTGCACCACCTTTGCTTAGCCGTTTCGACAGAGCAAGGAAAGTGCATTGGTAATAACATAGGAAAACTATAAACTCATTTAGCAAGAAAATCTTCATAAGTGACCTGAAGAAATGATTTTCCAAGCAATACCATTTTCTTATTATGATTTCCTTTTATAAAAAATACTTCACCAGAGTTGTGATTATAGATATATTGAATGCTATCGGTTAAAAAACCTATTCCATCATTAAATGCATAGGTAGAAAAACCTTTTGTACTGGGAGAAAATAAATTTTTACTGTACCGGTAATCATTTGTTTCCATATTTAATTGGGGCAGTAAGGTTGCAGCGATATCAATTTGTGACCCGTACGTGGAAATTATACTATCTCTTGCTATTACCCCACCAAGCCAAAGCATAGGAATAGAGTAGTTTTCTTTGGCATAATGGGGATAATTGCCAGGATAACGAATACCATGGTCGGCAACAAGGATAAGCAATGTATTGCTCCACCTCGCTGTTTTTTTCAATTTTTTTATAAAAACACCTAAACAGCTATCGGTATAGTAAGCAGAGTTCAGAAACTTATTTGTTATGCCAGATCCCTTAAAATGCTTTTTAACTGGTATATCAAAAGGCTCATGGTTGCTAAGGGTAAATATAATTTTAAAAAATGGGGTATCGGTTTCGTTTGATAAATCATCCAAAACTTTATTAAATATAATGTGATCCGGAACACCCCAATTTGACATAGATTCTTTCGATCCAAAATTTGATTTTGAAGTTATATTCTTAATTCCATTATTAAGTAAATATGATTTCAAATTAAAAAAGTTGATATCTCCTCCGTAATAAAATGAAGAAGAATATCCCAATTCATTTAAATCTTTCACAATCCCAGGAAGCTTTTTTGTTTTGTCGGGAAATTTCATTATTGATGTTTTACCGGTTGCTGGGAAACCACTTAATATTGATACGATTCCTTTATCGGATCTGTCGCCGTTAGCATAGAAATTTTTAAATATTATTCCTTCTTTGGTCAATGCATTAAAATTTGGAGTTATTCCCGGCAGTCCCCCCAAAGGTTCTATTATTTTAGATGTAAAACTTTCAATAATTACTAAAATGATATTTGGATTCCCGGCTTCAATTACCTTTTTATATGGTTTTTGAGTGATGAATAAACTATTAAGATTTTCGGTTGCCTGGCTGCTTTCGAGGAAATTATAAAGATTTGATTGGGTGTCATTATTGGTAAAGGAATAACCAAAATTCCAAAATAAATTAAATGCTGCGTGGTTTGCAAAGGTATTAGTGTGAAAATATGCTGTTGATAGATTAACCGGGGAAGTGTCAAATCCACCGCGTATAGGTATAATTAAAAGAGGCAAAAAAATAATTGAAAAAGCAAAAAAGAGCATATTGCATTTTAAGCTATTTTTTAAAAAAACAATAACATACCTGTTAAATAGAAAAAGAAATACAAATGCTATAAGGCTTATAAAAAAAATGTATATCAAAATCATCCACCAGTGTAATGAGGCAAGCATTTCAGCTGGGTTTTTCAGGTATACCAGGGGAGTACTATCGAGCCTGGTTTTCCAATACTTATAAAGAACAAGATCTGAAACCATCAGTATGGAGAAAGTAATGATTAATATACCAGAGTAAACTTTAATAATATGATATGTAATATTACCACGAAAGAAATTAGTTACAATTATTACAGTTACAGGTAAAACTAGAATATATCCAAGGGCTGAAAAATCTAATTTAGCGCCATGAACAAATATTCCTATAATAATTTTAAAATTGAGGGTAGAAGTATTTTCATAATTACTTAACAGAAATATTATTTTACAAAATATAAAAAAGATTAACCAAAAAGTTATGTATGATAAAAAGAAATATATTTTGTTTTTCATCTGTTTATATTTTAATTTTTAATGGTCAGATGGAACTTACCATGATAAAATAACTTAGCGTAGCGATCTCACGAAGCGTCAGCGAGTAATCATGCTCGTGTGTGTTAAACTCATAATTATTTTATCATAGACGTTTCATTTAATCTATGTTCTTCGGTATAACTGATAAGATGAACCAAACTTACTAAAAAAAATAAAACCAGCAGAGTCTATTTAGCTAAAGTTTTGCTGTATTCATAAGCTGATCAGGATAAAAAAGTTGGCTTAAGTGATGACAATATTATTACCCTCATCTCAAATGATTGAACTGGAGAATTCAACGATTGAACCGGCAACCAAATCGAGTAACTCCTCAGACATGCCAAATGACCATGCCGTTTTTATCTTTTATTTCAATTGTGCCGCTATCTTCAACGGATAACACACATTCTTCACCTTTTGTATTGGTTTGCCACTGAACCTTGAAATCATTATCATATACTACGAAATTGCCATCTGTCTGCATGAGGCATATACCATGGTCAAAGCTGGTTTTGGTTTCCCAAAGTAATATGTCTGTATCCATTTTATACAGGGCTAAATTTCCATCCATTTGAAAACGTAAACGGTATAATGTGTTATCCGATTCAAGCCAATACCCGTTTACTATATATTCACCATACGGCAGCCTGTTATTGTGCGTATTACGGATAGAGCTAAACCAGTAATAACCTTCAAGGAAGCCAGGAAGTGCTGCTCCCAAATGAATGGATTTCATTTCAGGAAGATGGAATAAGGGCACGAGGGGTACATCTTCCCCTTGCTTTTGAAAGGCAGCCTTAATAACAACAGAGTTTTCAAAAGGTACCCTGTCATCATTTTCAGCATGATAAAGGTGCATTGGCATAGATGGCATACATTGCCAGTTTATTAAATCGTTTTCTTTAAGCACTTTATATACTATGCTTTCGGAATCCCGGAGCTGCGATACCATTTCATCAGATAAAATATCGCCCGGAACTGGGGGCATCTTTTCATTGACTTCTTCGGGGGTATGGTATCCGTCAGCCAAATCCCATAAGAATTGCCATTGGGGCTTTAATGATTTCTCTTTGGTAAATATTCCATCACCGTAAGTATTTCCGTATACTGCATTAAAACCTCTAAGTGTCATGGGAAGAAAATACCCGTCGCCAAACTTCTCTTTGCGCAGCATTACAAAACGCATTACTTCAGAAATGGAGTAGGGGCCACCCATTGGGGAAGAAGCTCTAATAGTGTAGATGCCGGAGTATTTCGAATTTTCCTGGATCATCCGTGAAGTAGCCATGGTCACATACCCCCCTTCTGAGTAACCTATCAGGTATAATTGGTTATTCCAAATAATGTTTTTGTCTTTAATAAAATCTCTTGTTACGTCTAATAAATCAATTACCGATTGTGCTAATGGGTTACAATTAACATAAGGGTGCATATTATCGTTATCTCCTCCTAATCCCTGGTAATCAGCCATTGACACAATATAACCGTATTGTGCCGCAAAAAAGAGCCCTACAATGGCTTCCATGTAATCTAATGGTTTTTTAGGATTGAAACATGAAGGGGCAAGGTCCCTGACCATTTGGGTAGCATGATTATACCCAATAATTGGCAATTTTACCTGGGAACCGTTGAACTTAGGATAAATTATTAAACCGGTAAGTTTACAGGGGTTTCCCTGCGGATTTACAGAATCATAAGTAACTTGCTGATAAATAACTTTTTTGTAAAGTATGTTATTTAGCAAGTTTTTTAACAACAGATTTATAAACCACTTAACAAAATCAAATTTTACCTCATGCCCCATTAATCTTCCTTCAACCTGATCTTTTAATTTTTCACTTTTCAACTGTTGCTGTTTTGTTTCGAGGTTGTTAAGATGCTGATCGAGAAAATCGATTAAATCGATTTCTTCTGATTTGATTACATTTAATTTTTTCATTGACCGAACCTTTTATTGTTAGAATTTCATCAGATTTATTATTGTATTTTTTAAGTTATAAAAATTTTATTAGATATTCATGCTTTGTGCAAATTTGCATATTTATTTTTAAAATTTTTATAACTCGCTCAGACTTTTATCATTGCTGGTTTTTCCGACGACAATCCATTTTTTTATTAGAGAGATGTATTGATAAAAATCAGTATTGTTTAATCGATTTTTTCATATATTTGATTAAGACGAAGTCTTAAAACAATACATTATTTTATTCTTTAAAAATTAATCCCATGAAAAATTATGTTAAATTATCAGAGATTAAGAAGTTAAAAACTTCTGAACTCAGAAAAGTAAAAGGAGGCGCAGGTGAACCTCCTATAATAATTAAACCAGGCCATGGAGAAATCATTATTCCTCTGTATGGGGTGAAAATTTAATGATTAAACGGAAGCTGGGTGTCTAAAGAGCTAAATTGACTCCTGTGTAAATCCTTTTTGCTTCTTTTAGTTTTGATTATTTATTAAACCAAGAGGCATAAAAAAATTGAATTAAACAGCGAAGATGTTTAAAATAAATTGACTTTTTGGACACCCTTTTTTATTAATTTCTTTCAAATTTTTCTTACCTATGAAAAATAACCCAATTACTGCAGTTTGGGAAGTAACGTTTGCTTGTAACATGAGGTGTAAACATTGTGGTTCGGGGTGCACGACTTTTTTAGAAGATGAACTTACAACAGCAGAAGCCTTAAGAGTATGTGCCGATATGGCTTCACTAAAATTGGAGTATGTTACACTTTCGGGTGGTGAACCTTTGTTGCGTAAAGATTGGTATAGTATAGCTTTGTCGTTAAGCGAGAAAGGCGTAATTCCTAATATGATCACAAACGGGTGGAACTTAAACGATAATATAGTAAAACAGGCATTAGATGCCGGAATATCCAATATCGCAATAAGTATTGACGGATTGAAAGAAACACATGATTTTATTCGAAAACAGGGATCGTTTGATAGAATTTTAAAAGCCTTTAAGATATTACATAAAAACAAAATGCCGTCTTCGGCCATTACTACTGTCAACCTCAAAAACATATCGGAGCTTTATGGCCTTTACAAGCTTTTAGTGAATAACGGCATTAAAAACTGGCAAATGCAGTATGCTATGCCAATGGGAAATTTTGTTGCAAATAAAGAATGGGTTATTCAGCCCGAACAGATAGATGATATCATAAACTTTGCTTCCAAAGTACAGGAAGAAGGGCGTATTCGTATTGACCTGGCTGATTGTGTAGGATATTATAATCTTACCGAAATAGAAATCCGTAAAAAAGGGAATAACCTCGATAATTACTTTTGGCAAGGTTGCCCGGCTGGCAAACATGTTTTTGGAATAAGGTATAACGGGGATGTTGTAGGGTGTACATCATTACGTGACAACCGTTTTATAGAAGGTAACGTACGTGACAGGTCACTAGTTGAAATATGGAACGACCCTAAGTCTTTTGCTTGGAACAGGGAGCTTACAAAAGATAAGTTAACAGGATTTTGTGCTATTTGTCAATTCGGTAATTACTGCCTTGCAGGGTGTTCTGTATTAAAATTCACCACTGGGAAAACTTTGATTGAAACACAATACTGTTCGTACAAAGTAGCAATAGACAAAAAAAATGCTGAAATCATTAAAATACACGACATAAAAGAACTGGTTAGTAATGCTCATCAATATATCGAAGACGGGGAATACCAGCTTGCAGAACTTTGTTTAAGCAAGGCAAATAAATTTGCTCCCGGCAACTTAGAGATTTTAAATTTGTTAGGGTTGGTGCATTATAATCTTGAGAATTTCACAAAAAGCCTGGAATTCAGCAAAAAGGCACTTGCAATTGATTCCCAAAATGCATATGCCTATAAAGGGCTTGGATTATGTTTGTATAGCCTGGGCAATAAAGAGGAAAGTATCAATTCGTTAAATAAATCGATAGAATTTGCAGATGATTCATTTGCAGATCCTTACCACGATTTGGCTTATGTTTATATTTGTGAGAATAGCCCTAACGAAGCATTACAAGTTCTGAACAGAGGTGTTCAAAAATCGGAAGCATTTAAAGAAGAATTTCTTGATCTTTATGAATTAATTAACCAAGGGAATGGGCAGGACGGTTAACTCAATAAAGTAATTTACTGGCTTAGAATATTTTAAAAGCTTTACCCAGTTTATTCTTTTATACCCAAACGTAAACGACCGGGCAATTGATATTTGC
>CAZWGG010000148.1:0-2576 GCA_964633305.1 uncultured Bacteroidales bacterium | reverse complement strand
TGCGTTGATGCTCACATTATTTCATTAAGTTTACAATAAAGAACACAGATGGGCAATATATTCAATCTTTCTTTTAACCTTCTGCCTTTTGAAAATTTCTATCTATTAATTATACGGCACACAGCTCTGAGACTCAGTCCAAAAAGGGGATTGAGGGCATGAGTTGAAATTCTTCTTAATTGGGGCTTGAGATTTCCGGGGTGTTTTTATCAATGAAATTGATCATCTGGTCAACTCATGATCAACGTACATAAATTAGTCGCGAATAGTTATATTAAAATCAGTATTTTACGTGTAATTTTGAACACAATAACCTAATATGGTGTTATAAAATTAAATCGTGCTAGATTACCTGTAAAAAAACCCAAAAAATGACAACTAACGAAAAGACCAATCATCTTCGAAAAAATACCCTGAAAAGAAATATTCTGCTTCTATTCGTGTCTGCTTTATCGGCGGGGAGCTTATTCGCACAAAATTACTTCGCGGTAACCTATACTCCTTTCGTAAATGCTGCTGGTGTTCAAATTAACAAGTGTTTCAAAAGCAATATCAGTATTATCGCAGGCTTTGAAAAAAACATATTTGAAAATGGGTATGGCGACAATGGGACTGAATCTACCGGTAGTACCAACCTACAATTTACAAAGATTTATGCTGGGATAGGCAAAAAATTAGATGATCTGTTTATTATGAACATGGCGTTAGATTATTATTCTTTTAATGAAATAGGTGCTGATGTAGGAATTGTTTTTAGGGTAAACCGGTATTTGCATGTTGTTGCCAATGTGGATATATTGGCATGGACCGAGTTGACGAGTGCAATCTATATACCAAAAATCGGCATCGGAGTGAATTTTTGATCTCTACTGTACTTCATATTCCCGTTAAGAGCCAATGTGTAGGGTTTATCTTTTATAAATCCATCTATCAATATTTTATTAAATAGCGCCTGCCAGAAAACTCCGATTTTAAAACTTCATTTGAATTTTCAAAAGATTATATTACATTTACGCTAATGTAAAATTAGCATTACTCAACGTAAATAATTACTCATTATTTAAACGAAAATATCCGTAACTGTATTTTTTAATTTGATTGTATAAGAAACCCCAAGAAAATGAAAAAGGATAAAGATTTTTATTACAAAAGCAAAAAATATCTCACGGGAGTTATTTTTTGCTTTTTATTTATTCATGTCCATGTATATGCACAAAACGCCGCTGAAGTTGGTATTTCCGTATTTCCGGGATACACCCTTGTTAATTTTGAAAATGCACTCGAGTATTCCGACGATTATATGGAAGATTGGGATCAATTTTATCTGTCTGTAAAATTTCATGGATTTCTGCCATCGCAGAATAATTTTCAATTAGGAGCAGAATTCGGCTGGAATAAGTTATATTACGCTTATTATCGAATTCCCTATGCAACACCCACGTATGTATACCGTGAATTTTCTGTTTCTACTTTAAGTTTGATGGCAATGGGACGTTATACCTTCAATAAATTTTTTCTTTTGGGAAGAGGGGGTTTGCATTTTTTTGATAGCGGAACATCTCTTGCTTTAGGAGGTGAAGCAGGATGGAATATCATGTTAAGTGATAACCTTATTATTCCTCTTTCAATACGTATAACAACCATTTTTGGTGATGGTACTCCTTCATCAGTTTCTTTAGGATCGGGGTTAAAATATTTAATTGGGAAATAATCGATCTTACTTAAAACGAAATAATCATTTTATAATTAATTCCAAATTTTCACGTTTACTTTTAGAATAAAATTATTCCCGTTTAATAGCAAAAATTCGATAGTATCATCTTTATCTGTTTGTTTTTCGCACATTGCAAAGAGTACAGAAATAGTACATAAACTAATTAATGCCTGCCAGAAAACTCCTATTTTTTAAAGTCTTTGATAAGAAAACGTCAAAGACAAGGCTTTCGAAGCATTGAAAATGAGGAGTTTACTGATTGTAAATGACTATTTTCAAGGCAAGAATAACGCAGTATTTGGCGTTTTCTTGCAAAGACTAATTATTAATTTTTTCATATCAATTTCAATTAAACATTTATTATCTGTTATTTTTAAGCATGTTGAATGAATTTAGCGCCATATATTTTATTTTTTCAGATGCAATTATTTGTTTAGAAGTTGCTTGTATGCTCAACATTTTTTGACATAAAAAATTGGGGAGTGCTGGCTTCCCCTTTATGGAATTTATTCTGAGAAAAAATCAGGTTATTGTCTTAATAAGATTATTTTTTCTTATACAAATTATTGGGATTATATGCTACCTCAGATGTTTTGTATTTACATAATAAAGATCCGGCAGTTATTGAAGAGAAATTATAAGGAACTGGCGAACATGTTCCATCTAAAATACTTTTCACACAAGCAATTTGTTCATTTATAAATGTCTTATCCAAAGGTGTATTATGGCCTGGCATAACAATATTAAACTCATCAATTCTTTTTTCAACCTTTTGCAGGCTTTTCAGATATACTTCCAATGGGCAACTCTCTTTCAGAAATAACCAAACTATAGCATTAGTATTATCCCCTGCAAATAATAT
>CAZWGG010000147.1:0-10110 GCA_964633305.1 uncultured Bacteroidales bacterium | reverse complement strand
TTTGACCTGCCTGTGTTTCTGACGGTTCAGTAATTACTGAAATATTGTCCGGTTCAGCATGAATAACAGTAAACGTGTTTGACCCAACATTAGGTACACCCGAGTAATCCGCGTTAAAAGTTATAACATAACCATCTGCGGCAGTATTTAGAATTAGATTATTGAATGTTGCTATTCCACTGGCATTGGTAGTTGCAAGTATAGTACTTGTTCCGGCAAATGCATTTTTATTTACAGAAGCTGTAACTTGTATTCCTGCAATCGGGCCGCCCCCATCGGTAATGGTTACTGCAGGGAAGCCTACCACTGTATCTCCTGCAATAGATTGCTGCGGTTCAGTAGAAACAACCATAGACAGGCTCGAATCGGTTACTTCAAATAAATCACTGACTACACTTGCAACACCTGAAGCTTCCGATGTAAATGTAATTTTATAATCAGTATCAACACTATCAAGAATTAAATTACTAAATGCTGCTTCACCGTTAGCATTGGTAGTAACGGTTAAAATACTAGCTATATTAAAAGTATCTTTATTTATGCTTACCGATATATCTACATCAGGTACCGGATTACCTAAAAGGTTTGTTAATCGTACAGTTGGCGGGCCATTAATTGGGTCACCTTCTACTGTTTCCGATGGCTGGGTTGTAATGTTCAAATTACCTGTAACAGTTACTACATCAAAACTATTGCTTGTTTTATTAGCAATTCGTTCTGAAATATCTATGGTAAAAGTCAGTTCATAATCTGAATCAATAGTATTTACAACAAGATTATCAAAAATAGCAACTCCATTTGAAGTTATCCGTGCTGAAGTTCCACTTTGAAATCCATTTTTATTTAATGATGTTGTTACCTGTATATTTCCACCTGTCCAGGGATCGCCGTTTGTTTCTGTTAAGGTTATAGCAGGGTAACCTGAAATAGCTTCTCCATCAACGGTTTCCAGTGGTTGTTGACTTATTGTCATTATTCCTAACGGTTCAACTATTTCAACAGTATCTGATCTTTTAGTTGCAATACCTGAGGAATTCGAAGAAAAACTTAAAACATAATCATTTCGGGCACTGTCAATTATTAAACTATTGAAAGTTGCAATACCACTTGCATTTGTTACTGCTGAGGTTACACTACTTCCTTCAAATGATCCTTTATTTAAACTCACGAATAACGTTGCTCCATTAACTGGAGTTCCTCCTACTGTTTTTAATAATACCGAAGGTGGCCCATTTATTAATTCGCCTTTAATAGTTAATGAGGGTTGGGTTTGAACCGTAATAACGGCTACTTCATCTACAACATCAAATAAGTCGCTAGTAATATTAGGAATACTATCATTAACATCAAATGTAAATGTTATTTGATAATCAGTGTCGGTGGTTTCAAGAATTAAGCTGTCAAATACTGCTACTCCATTTGTATCAGTGGTTAAGGTTGTTTTGCTGGACGCTGCAAAATTATTTTTATTTATTACCGCAGTTACATCTATACCTGCCATAGGTGTAGAATCGTTTAAACGCTTAACTTCAATTGCCGGGACACCTTCAATTACATAACCATTTACCGATTCGAGAGGTTGTTGTGTAATCGTAACAAATCCGGCTTTAGGTATTACATCAAATGTTGCTGAATTTTTATTTGCAACATTATTTGTTTTTGTTGAAAACCTCAGTTGAAAACCTGTGTCAGCTGAATCAATCACTAAATCAGTAAAAACAGCAATTCCCGATGCATTTGTATTAACTACAGAATCTCCACCTGCAAAACCTCCTTTGTTTAATGATGCATATATAGTTACATTGGAAACAGGATTTCCAGAACCAGCATTAGTTACCAGTACAGATGGAGAACCATTAATAACTTCTCCCTCAATTGTTAAGGTTGGGTGGTTTTGTACAGTGATTATGGCTGTTTCTTCAAAAATGGTAAAATTATTCGAAGTTTGGCTGACAACGCCTGTTGAATCTTCAACTTTAAATTGTATGTTGTAATTTGTTGCTACATCATTAATTATTAAATCATTAAAGATTGCCACACCATTTGCACCGGTTGTTAAAGTATCGGTTCCCGAAGCAAAATTGTTTTTATTTAGTATTGCTACAACTTCAATACCTTGCATGGGAATGCTATCGGTATCTAAAATGGTAACAGTTGAAGGACCTGCAATCTCATAACCTTCAATGGTATCTGTTGGCTGTGGGTTTATGCTTAATGTACCGGAAACAGGAACTACACTAAACGCACCGGTAGTAATATCTGCAATACCCGAAGTATTAGTTGAAAACCTGATAACGTAAGAAGTCTCAGCGCTATCCAGTATTAACTCCTCAAATGTGGCAATACCTCCATTTCCAAAAGTTGCAGTAACTACCGTATCGCTTGAGGAGTTAAAATTATTTTTATTAATGTAGGCATAAATATTAACAGGTGAAGCCGGCGGATTACCAGTGCTTTTCATCGTTAATTTAACTGATGGAGGCCCGTTAATAATTTCTCCTGCAATACTAAGTTGCGGCTGTTGCAGTATTTCAAGAACAGCAATTTCTTCGGCAACATCAAATTCATTAGTAAAAATACTTGTAATACCTGCTTGTACCGGTTTAAAAATAATTTGGTAATTGGTTTCAACCGAATCAATAATCAGACTATCGAAAACAGCGATTCCAGATGCATTAGTAGTTAATGTTGTTTTACTTGTACCTGTAAAATCAAGTTTTGAAAGGTAAGCAGTAACATTTACTCCGGCTAAAGGTGTTCCTGCATTTTCTAGATAAATAGTCGGAGGGCCATTAATGGTATAATTATCCACACTTTCCAGTGGTTGTTGGGTAATTGTAATAGTTCCTGTTGAAGCAATAATATTAAACGAATCGGAAGATACATTGGCTACATTTGGCGTTCCTGTTGAAAACATAATTTGATAATCGTTACTTATACTGTTTATAATAAGACTATCAAAATAGGCATATCCATCGGAATGGGTAATAGCTGTTAATTTGCTCGCAGCATCAAAAGTACCCCCGATAAGACCAACATTAACAGTAATACCATTTAACGGATTGCCAGACATATTTTTGACTAAAACGTGAGGACGTTCTATTATATTTGATCCTTCAATTAATTCATTTACAACACTATTTACAGGTTGGTTCGATATAGTTATAGTAGCAAGTTCTTCATGTATCTCGAATGTGTTAGATGTATCGTTAGGCACAGCCACTGCACTTACATCATCCGGGTCAAAAATTAAAGTATAACCATTATCAATGTCATTGATGTACAAACTATCAAATACAGCATAACCAGTTGAATTTGTTTTTACTATTTTTATCCCGTTTAATGTATTTTTATTAATGTTTGCAGTAACATCAATTTCTGATATACCATTTCCAAGACTATCTGCTATAAAAACAGTTGGATTTCCCGGTATATACCTTCCTTCTAATGTATCAGTGGGTTGAGTACTAATGGCTATTGAATAGGGCGTATTAGGTGTAATATTGAAAGCATTTGACGTATCACTGTCAATACCCAAACTGCTGAATATTAACTCATAACCGATATCTGCCGTATCAATTACCAGGTTATCAAAAATAACCTGGCCACTACCATTTGTTGTTAAAGTGTCGGTACTACTTTCGGAAAAACTTCTTTTATTTAGTGCAACGGTAACCTCAACACCAGAACCTACCGGAGTACCTGCTTCATATATAGTTACAACAGGATTTCCTCCAATAACTTCTCCGGCAGTTGAAGCAACAGGTTGAACAGTAATATCCAGTGAGTCAGGCTGGGCTAAAATTAGCCCAACCTGGCTAAGAATAAAAACTGTGAATAAAATCAGTCGTTGCATTAAACCATTTTTTCTACTTATAATTCCGGTGGTTGTATTTTAGGCCAGTTAAAATTTAATAAAATATTAAGGAGCAGTTCTCGCTCCGCGTCCACCCCTGTTTTGGCTTCTTACATTGCCTGTATACACTGAATAGGTCCGACAAGAAATCCTTAGTAGTTCATTAGTTGAGGCATGATTAAAAGCCCCGCCGCGTAAGCCAACTCCATTTAAATTCCAGTTAGCAACATTAAAAGTTCCACTATTTAATGCACCATCACCATGCAATCCTGTAAATGCTTGTCCTGATGCGTTACCAACAGTTATTGGCCTTTCCCAGAGATTTCCGCTAAGTTCCATAATACCCCAATACGATGCACCTGCTGCAGTTCGTGAACTAGTGGCTGTTGCACCAAAACCAACCCTCAGCGGACCGGCAGCGCCAACTGTTGGATAACTTGCTCCATTATTCGCAGCAACATTACTTAGTGCGCCTTCGCCACCAACAGTAATTAAATCGAGGTTTCCATTGTGATATTCAGCTTTAAGCCACGCTTGTGAGCGGGCTGTATCCGATAATCTTACCTCATCTATTATTCCTTTCATGTTAGTTCCAATGAAAAAGTTGTTGGCATTTGTAGTTATCGCTCCTGATAAGGAACTATTTCCTGTTAATAATCCGTTTATATATATTCTTTGAAACGAGCCATCGTAGGTAACAGCAACATGTTGGTAGGTATTATTAGTTATTGATGACGAAACTGAATTATCATTAATATAAGAAAGTAAACTACCATCATGAATACTTAGGTTAAATGCATCTTGTCCTTTACCTGCAATATCAGCCTCACCTTTTATTTCAAGATTCATACTTTTTAAAGAAGGTGTATAAACAGGGTTATTAGTTGAAAGCTGCTGCATTACCCAAAGATATTTTCCTGTAAGGTCATCACCCTGGCTGATTGATGGTATATCACTTCCACTGGCAGCCTCATCTCCCCAACGAATAATTACTATACCTGAACCACCGGCGCCAGCAGATGAACCGTTACTACCTGATCCACCACCGCCGCCTCCGGTATTTGATACCCCATCTGTACCAGTAGTTGAACCTGAGTGGCCTCCATTTCCGCCACCACCTTGACCTCCTAAGCCATAAGAACCAGTCGGGGCGGTATTTCCAGCGCCGCCGCCTCCACCTCCGCCATAGTATGTAAGTATACCCGAAATATCATATGCTATTCCGTCTCCACCATCTCCTCCATAATTTACATTAGCAGAATTTCCGGTTTCATTGGCGCCACCTCCGCCACCGGCATTGTATGGGGTAGCATTATAATCATCACCACCGTCAGAACCTTGTGACCCTATACCGGGAGTCCCATCGTATCCGGCTCCACCACCGGAACCTCCGGCACGGCCATCGCCACCATTTCTCCATCCGCCGCCACCGCCACCGGTAGCAGTAATTGTACCAAAAATGGAGTTTCCGCCGTCACCGCCTTGACCATTGACATTGACTGTTCCTCCAGCGCCAACGGTTACAGCCATATTCGCTCCGGGTGTAACGGAATAGGCGCTGTTATAAACTACACCGCCACCGCCGCCACCGCCGGCAGCTGTTTGTGTAGCATAGTTAGAATTATCTCCTCCGGCGCCGCCACCTGCAACAACAAGTACCTCAACTTCGGTTACGTTAGCAGGAACACTAAAAGTGCCGCCTGATCTGAATATTTGTACACCAGGATAACCTGTTGTATTATTATCACTAACTGAAGTATATATTTTTACTGCATCCGGATGTTTATAGCGAATCAAAACAATTCCCGAACCACCATCTCCACCTTTGCCGGTATGGGCACGTTCAGCTCCACCGCCACCACCACCGGTATTAGATATGGCATCTTGAGCTGCAGTGGCAGTGTTACCTCCATCTCCACCGCCGCCATTTCCTCCGGAACCGGAATTAGTACTATTATAAACTGAACCGCCGCCACCACCGGCAAAATATCCATTTTCTCCATATTGATCACCAAAAATATTACCATAATAAACACCATCTCCTCCATCTCCTCCCTGGGTAGTAATTCCATCCGTTCCCGCTTCTGAGGCACCACCACCACCGCCAGATCCATAATTTGGAGCTGCAGCAGCATCACCTCCATCATTACCATCACCTCCACTTGCAGAAGCTGGTTGTTCGGCACTTGCGCCTGTAGTCAGGTATCCGGCGCCACCACCAGAACCACCATCTTTGGCAGCTAAGTTTTGATACCTTCCACCACCACCTCCTCCAATGGCAACAATTGATCCAAATGAAGAGTTTTCTCCATTATCACCGCATAATGCTGCATCTGTTTGTTGCCATGGAGCTGCTGTAGGACCAGTATTTCCGTTACCCCCATTACCAACGACAATGCCAATATTTTGACCCGGGGTAACTGAATAGCCTGATTCATATACCACGCCGCCAGCACCGCCACCGCCGGCTAAAGGTGAGCCACCGCCACCGCCACCGCCAGCAACAACTAATACATCAACTTCAGTTACACCACTTGGCACTTTAAAATTTCCACTATTTGTATAGGCTTCAACATAATAACCATCATCATCAACCCAGCTAATATTAGTACTTCCAGCTTTTTTAATACTATCCAGAGAAATTGGCGTAGCTATACGTATTCCGAATGAGTCTAGTGTATTAACAATTAAACTATCGCCATCAACTGCTAAGTTGGTCATGCTAAAATTATCGGTCCAATCGGCAGCAACTGATTCTGACAATGTAACATTAGCTAACACCTGAGGTTTTACCCATGCACTTATGGTAACCCGTGTATCTAAATCTAACGTTGCATCATCAGAAATAGAAATGGCTGCATCACCGGGAAATTCCTGATCATAGCCAAGTTGGCCTTCCTGCCTGTTAGCAAAAGTCCCTGTTCCTTGTCCTTCATTACTTCCTTGTGCATCTTTGTATTCATCAGCAGTGCCATCACCTTGTTCCTGCAAGTGCCAAACAGACACAAAATTTCCATCGTTCCATACATTTGCCGCATCTTCTCCATCTGAAGCGCCACTATTCCCATATTCCAATGTTATAGTCGTATTTTCTGAACTTGATATGGAAGGAACTTTCACCCAATATTCTGCCTTTTCATTGGGCTCATCATGCCTCTCCCGCTGGTAACTCAATGTATTACCCAATGCATCATAAAACCGGATATCATACCCATCAGGACGACATTTGCTAAAATCGAAGTTTGTATTATTAAGCTTAATCAATAAAGGAAAATTGGTTAAATCATTATCAATATAGTTATGATTAATGGTAATATCCCGCTGATAACCTGTATTAGCAGTATTAGGCCCTTCGTTTTCAGCGCCTGGATTTACTACATCATTAACTGCACCTATACGTGTATTTCCCCATGCATACTCGTCAGCTACCGGATTTGAAGGCCCTCGTGCAGCTTTTTCATATTCTAATTCGGTCATTGGACGAACTGCAGCCCAATCAAGGTATGATAAAAAGTCATCTTTTGACATAAAACCGTTTGCAACATAAGGGTTATCGGTTGAATAAACAGCAGGTGCACTTCCTGGTGTTCCTGCAGTTAAAACTTGTATTTTATGCCTGTATTGGTTGTGAAGGTAACCTGTTATATTTGGAGCAGTTGCCGTTCTTGCATCCTGATCGGCATAGCTTAATGTATTTAGAAAGTCTACATATGCTTGTTGTGTTATGCTGTGTTTCATTACATAATAAGCATTATATCCATTCGGAAATCCTGATGCAAAAGCTCCATTGGCAATTGCACCTGTAGCATAAAGGTGTCCGCTTGTATTTTCAACCTGGAAAGCAGCATTAGTAACCTCAAATGGTTCTGTATCAGCGCCACCTCCTGCATGAAAACGATTAGTTTCGCTACCACCACTACCTGCATAATAGTTGCCTTGTGGCACATAAACCATCTCAATACCAAATACCCGAATATCTACTTCATCAGTAGATGAAAGACCATCTTCGCCATAATTCCATCGTAAACGCATACCTTCTAATGAAGAAGTACCGTTAAATATTACACTATGATATATAAAAATACCTTTGTTTACACCTTCGGTTGTTCCTATATCACTATTGTAATTGCCCGGTATACTATGCCCGTCATCGTTTAATGTAGCATGTCCCCAGGTAACATTAGTAGCTGAAGATAATTTGTATTTCATAAATACCCATGCAGCATCCCAGTTAGTGTTGTCACCGTCATCAACCCTAAAACTGTTATCCCACGAAAGGTCGAATTGAACAATAATGTACTCCTCAGCATCATTTCGTTCAACAATTACAATATTTTCAATTGTAATATTGGTTGCAAATAAATTATACCCTTTGAAAAGAATAATTAATGATAAAACCAAGGTTTTAAAACAAATTGACTTTTTCATCTGTTTATATTTTAATTTTTAAATGTCAGATGGAACCGCATGATTAAAATAATCATTGTCGTGTGTGTTTAATAATTATTTTAATCATGCTTGTTTCATTGTATTATGTTTTAATATTTTCTTTTTTTGTTTCTTCCAGTATTAGTATAAAAATATCAATAAGATTTCCTTCCATTTATTTTATACCTATAATTAAATCTACGTGTAGTATATTATGAAGTCTTATTTTTTTTATAAAACAGGCTTATTTGTTTATTAATTTATGAATATTTTATATAAAAACCAAAAGCTTATAAGAATACTTATCAAACCTTTTGAGATTATACATTTATAATTAGTGCTTGCACGAAAACCTTTAATATTTTATAAATCAATGTGTTGCTGTTGATAACTTGTTTGAATCTTCTATGGTTTTTATTTCCCAAATTTCATTAAAATACAGAATGAACCCATTAACGATTTGAGATTCGCATATTTCAGATCAATATTTTAACCAGGTTCAAATATGAGAAAAAGATTCGAACAACAAATAGTTTTAGGAAGGTTACTAATTAAAGAAACAGAAATTCCTACACAAAAAAGAAGTAGTGTCCTTGCTGAATTATTTGCCGCGCTAAAAGAGATATTTGTTACCCTAAAATGGAACGAAAAAGTATTTGAAATACTTGAAAAAATAAGTGCAGGCATTTTCATTTAAAATGATCTACAACAAATCTGTAGGCATTGTTATAACATATTTTTTCAACAAATTCTTTACTTGTTAATCCAAATAAATATGTGTCTTTTTGTTCATCATGTTCGATCTCTTGTTGCAAATCATTACTAAAATCATTAAAATGTAAGGTAGTAGAATATTTATCAAGCGGATCAATATACCCATCGAAATCGGATCCGATACCGAATAGATTAATAACTCCCTTTTTCTTGTTTTTTATCTCCGGATCGGTAGAATTGATAATTACATCCATCATTCCTTTTAAGTTTCCCCAGAAAAAACTGATATCATAATTAGCAGGATAAATCTTGTTTTTTTTCTTTTTTGGTTCGCCTAGAAGTCTCTGATCAAGGCTAAAACCAATAATTCCACCCGACTTGAATATCTCGATAATATCTTCATCGCATAAGTTGATATTCCATGTATTAAAGGGTTTGTTTATTGTTGATATTGCCTCATTATCAGCTTCTTTTAGTGAATTTTTAATTAACTCATTAATTGTTTTTTTACCAGCATATGCACAATGACTTGCAATTATAGGTATATAATCTTTTTTTGCCCTGCAAGGACGAATTATTTCTTCATAATAATATTTTCGGGCATTAACGCTCATATGTTTTATATCAATTAGAATTCTTCTTCCAAGTTTGTTTTCATCTTTTGTATTCGTATCCGTAAGACTAAGAAAAAAGTGTATTATTTCTTTCCCCTTATCTGTAAAACCCGTATTCATTCCTTCTGATTGGTCAAGCAAAAAACTCGCAATATCAGGAATACTATGTGCATGGCCACACAGATGGTTATAAAAATGATGAGCAAAACTTATATAAAAAATTGGAGTGTCCTCTATTGTTTCTTCATTTTGGGTAGGTTTTCGAGATTTCCAATTTTTAATCTCCATTATTCTTTCTTTTATCTTTTCAACGTTATTTTTATAGGTATTAAAAACATTTGCCCCCTCAATAGTTAAAACAAAAGCCATTTTGCCTTCTTTAGTTATTCGTTCAACATCTTTCCCGTTTTTAGCTATCTCATAGGTCCCTTTGGCATAAAACTCTTTTTTCTTTTCCAGTTTTTTCTTGTTAAGAAAAAAATTTCTTAATGTTGGAAT
>CAZWGG010000146.1:0-10140 GCA_964633305.1 uncultured Bacteroidales bacterium | reverse complement strand
TTGGCCTGGTCGAGGCCCCACAAGTTATAAGCCCCGGAATTTAATTCTCCAAATCGGTGTGATATTCTTACATCCAGTTGTCCTTCGGGCATACGCTCAATGGAGTGTCCACTCACAATCCGGGAGGACTTGAATGTGGCCGTAACATATTCCGTTTCACTTCCTGTAGCTTCTTCTAAAAGATCATTAATATCCTGGGCTATAGTAAGCTCATATGTATTCATGAAAACAAATAATAAAAACAAAAAAATCTTCATCATGGCTTGGAGGTATTTACTTTAGTTGTTTGGGGCACCGGCATCAGCCCATATCCTGATTACAGATATTTTACAGTCACCAATTTTTTGAGCGCCTTTTGGCATAGGTGAATAACTACCTAGATGTGCTACAGCACCATAAAGACTTCCTTCATCGGCACGTAGTTTTGCATCGGTATAATCTTCAAGTTTAATATTATCACCAAAAAATGCCGCAGTGCTATTGCTATGACATGAAAAACAATGTTGTTCCAGTATAGGTTTCACAGAAGATGAGAAAGTGACATTGGTTGTGTCACAATTATTCTCTAACAGTGGATATAAATATTCTTCATTGTCGTAATAGCAACTCCACATAAAGAACAATACTATTACCAGGAATATAAAAACATGGCGGATTAAGATATTTGCTGGACTCATATTTTTCCGGCTTATTATTATTGTTTCCGGTCATGATTATATTTATAGTTGAATTCTTTAGTTATTAGAGGCTCTTTGTTCAATCCAATATTCGTTTTTTTATGCTGCATTCCTCGATTTCCCATTTCCAAGTCATTTCAACCTAGTCTGAAGATAAGACAGACAGGGGAAGATGGGACATACGATCTTCAAAGCCATTGGGATGAAACGGCACAATTGTATCAATGCTTTTGACAATGCCGCTACCCATGAAGCCCAGATTTTCCTGCTCACATGTTGTATGTAAAGCACCCTGTTCAATCCATACATGTATTATAGTACGCTGCTCCAGTGTAAGCGGACGGTCAGGCGGCATCATCTCTTCACCGTTGATATTTGTGATAACATTGTAAAGAAGGCTCCCTCTCGGATCACCCGGGTTAACAGCAGTTATCACCGATTCATAATCTGTGGCTATAAAATTTTCTGAGGCACTAGCTGCATCATGGCATCCTGATATCCCGCATGAAGTCTGCAGGATCGGTAAAACCTGGCTATCAAAACAGATGGTATCCAGGTACTCAATAAAAAAAGGATCATGAGTACAGGAAACAGGAACAAATATTACACCTGCCGTCAAAGTGACCAAAAAAAATACCTGGCACAAAAGGCTTTTGTTCATAGATGTGAAGTTATATAAAAAAAATAACAAATAAACTCTTTAAATGTTTTACTAAACCTATTCGTATAGTCAATTATGACATGTAATTAACCATATAAAATTCAATAATCACAGCATGATATATAGTAAAGATATGATAAATCTTAAAACAAAATACGTATAGATTTGTTATTCAGAGCATTAAAAAATTATTTAATATTTTTTAGTACTATGTATTGCATAGTATTAATTTTTTCATATATCTTTGTATAAAAATTTTCATGTTATAACATAGTAATTTAAAAAATGAATAACTAAAATTCTATATATAATGAAAAAAACAGTTTCGATAAATTTAAATGGCTTGTTATTTAATATCGATGATGATGCATGTAAGAAGTTGGAAGAATATATTAGCCGTATTGAAAGTCATTTTTCAAAACAGGAAGATTCACATGATATTATGAATGATATTGAGGCACGTATTTCCGAATTGTTAAATGAAAGACTAGGGAATACAAAAACAGTGATATCCATACAGGATATTGAAGAAATAATAAAAATTATGGGAGAACCTTATGAATTTGCAGATACCCAGGAAAAGCAAACAACAGGGAGTTACTATTCCAGGCATAGACGAGTATACCGCGATCCTGATAACCGGGTTTTAGGAGGTGTTTGTGGGGGACTGGGAGCTTATCTTTCTGTTGATCCGGTAGTAATTCGGATAGTGTTTGTTATTGTATTTTTTGGTTTTGGTGTAGGTCTATTGATATACTTATTGCTATGGATAGTTATTCCCGAGGCAAAAACTACAGCACAAAAGCTTGAAATGAGGGGAGACCCTGTAAATGCCTCCAATTTAGGCAATTTCATGCGTAACGAATTTGAAAATGTAAAAAACAGTTTTAAGGGCAGGAAAAGACATAAAAACATGTAATATTATTTGAAATATGTACTGAAATGAAAAGAAAAATAACTTAATACCAATGCGATATGAATGCAGAAAATGCAAAAGCACAGATGCGAAAAGGGATATTGGAATATTGTATACTTTCAATCATATCAGAAGGCGATGCTTATGCTTCAGATATTCTTAACAAGCTTAAAGAAGCACAACTAATTGTTGTAGAAGGCACGCTGTATCCATTGCTAACCAGGCAAAAAAACTCGGGATTGCTTAGTTATCGATGGGAAGAATCAACCCAGGGACCACCGAGAAAATATTATTCACTTACCGACAAAGGAAAGGAGTTTCTTAATGAACTTAACAGCTCCTGGCAAGAGCTTGTAGAAGCGGTTGAGAATCTTAAGAAAAAACCACAAGTTGAAACTATTAAAAAACAGAAATAATGAAAAGAGCACTTCAAATCAATATTGGCGGCAGGCATTTTTACATTGACGAAGATGCGTATAATTTACTAAATGAATATATGGAGTCGTTACGATCTTATTTCATGAAAGAAGGTGATGCCGGGAAAGAGATCATTGAGGATATTGAACAGCGTTTAGCTGAGCTGCTTGAAGAGCAAATATCAGAAAAAAAACAGGTGTTATCTATTAATGACATAAACGAAGCCATAAAAACGCTTGGTAAAGTTGAGGATTTTGAATTTGAAAGAGCTTCGGATGAAAAGGAAATAAATGAAGAACAATCGACTTATAACTGGAAAGATTACAGGAGATTATTCCGCGACCCGGATAATTCTTATTTAGGAGGTGTATGTGGAGGATTAGGTGCATATTTTAATATTGATTCTCTTTGGCTAAGGATCATTTTCATTGCACTGATCTTTGCAAATGGTATAGGAATTATACTTTATGCCGTACTTTGGATAGTGCTTCCAAAAGCAAAAACTACCGCACAAAAATTGCAAATGAGAGGAGAACCGGTAACTGTAGAAAATATAAAGCGGTCAATTAATGAAGAATACCAAAAAGTAAGATCTAACTTAGAAAATATTAGTGAGTCAGAAGGGTTTAAAAGGAGTAAAGAAGTAGCAGGCGATATATTTACAGGAATAGGGAATATCATTGTCGCTTTTTTACGATTTATTGTATACCTGGTAGGATTTGTGTTTCTTATAGTTGGAATTTTTTTACTTATTGGCCTTGGCACTGCTTTTTTTACCCGTTTTCACTGGTTTCATCACCTTAACTGGCCAAGGATTTACCTGCCTGATTTATCTGCTTTTTTTACCAATCCTACTACAACATCCATTGTTGCTGTTTGTATTGTTATTTTAGTAGTAATTCCTCTTACCGGGTTAATTGTGGGTGGAATTAAGTTATTGTTAAATATCCGGTCAAGAAACAGGTTTCTGCGTGCTACAGCTTTTACGGCTTGGTTTTTAGCTTTTTTTGTATTGATAGCCATGATTATAACCGAAGGAGATAATTTTGGTTTCAAAGCCATTGGGTCAAATACAACCGACATAAAAGAGATAAAATCTCCAACATACTATTTAAAATTAGAAGAGGACTATGACACATGGGAGGACATGACGATTTATTCTTTTTTTGGTTTTGACTTTTATTACAACAGCAATGATGACAGAGCATTAAGCAAACCAAAGCTTACAATAGAAAAAGGAAATGGAATGGATATACAACTTACCATTAAAAAACAGTTGAAGAACATTAACATGAAACATTCACATGAATATTTTGAGGACATTGAGTATGACTGGTACCAAAAAGATTCGATCCTCGTTTTTGAAGAATTTTTCAGCTTTGACGAGGAGTATAAGTGGCGGTTTCCTGAAATTGAGCTCATATTAAAAGTACCTGAAAACCAGGAAATATATATTGGGGAACAGATGGATAAAATATTAACGTATTGTTATAATACAGAACATTACTGGAAAGATGAAATGACAGGCAATAGATGGATAATGACCAAAAGAGGATTGGAAAGAGTGGATGAATAACTAAATACAAGTAACTATAAGAAGTCTACTTATAGAGTTTAATCAAAAAAAGGTTTGTAAAAACCTTTTTTTTTATATTTTTGCACGACATTTTAGCCAATGTCCCGTGGTGTAATGGTAGCACTGCTGATTTTGGTTCAGCCAGTCTAGGTTCGAATCCTGGCGGGACAGCAGAAACAGAGAGAGAGCAAAAAGAGAAGTGCTGATATTTTATCATTTCTATCTGCCTGTTTATATGCGAATCCATGAGATTTTGATTTTAATCTACTAAAGGAGAGATTTTTATTTTCTTCAATGGATTCGTTTATACATTCAATTTCTGACGCTGATAAATATTCTAGTTCTGGCTTCAATTTATTAATTAACTTATGGCCACAAACTTTAAAATACTTGTCAAATTTGTCGGATTCAAATATTGATTCTCCTTTCACTGCTTTAAGAATATCATATAATTTTGAAGGTACAGGACCATGATCCATTGCAAGGAATGTATCTTCAATAATAGTTGAGCCGTAATTTACAAGATGTTTTTGTTCTGCAAAATACAATATTTTAAAGAGTTTATGAAAATCAATTTCTCCAAGCATATCTAATACATACAATGCTGTGTTTATTTCTTTTCTAAGATCATGCATTTGATATAAAATTATCTATTCTTTTGCTTAAAAGGTATACAACTAAATATACGTAAAATTTTGCGAAATATTTATTTATTTATTTATTTATTGATATCCCTGCAAACATTAGATTTTAATAATCTCAATTATTTCGACTTTTGCCACAAAAATATAGCTATTCACACAAAAAAAACAATATTTCATGGAATTTCTATTTTTTGTTGAATTTGTTAGCAACTATTGTTAAAATATATCTTGGTTGACTATTCTGTACCTGGTCGTCCCTTTTGTTCCCATACAGCCAAAATGACAATTATTTTGTTTACTCAATCTACGCAAGTACAGCCTGCTTTGTGGTTCTATTAAGATTTGGCTGATAAAATCAAATTGGAGAGAGAAGCAAAAGCGAATTATTCAAAATATATTTCACAAGGTGATAATTCATCATATAACTTATTTCTATCAAAAAAAACCTCAATAACAGAAAGATCATTATTATCAATTAAAGAATTTAAGCAATATTTATTATTTAATATTATGTTAAGCATTAGAGGAAATTGTTTCCTGTTAATATTTATTGTTACACCCGTATATCCGGTAACCGATTCTGTAGTAAGTTTTTTATTTTTAAGCGAGCCAGGATAAATGGCCGAACAGCAGAAACAGAGTGAGATAAGAGTGTGGAGTGTTTCCTCTCAAAACTCACTCTCACACCCACACAGATTTATCGTTCCGGAAGTTTTTCTTCTTCAAGGAAACCAATATAAAAACTACCATCTTCTTTATACCTGTACCTTCTGCTTTTTCTGCAATAATCTATTGGAGCACCAAGCATTTTCATGTTATGGAGGTATTTATACAGTTGTCTTTCAGAAATACCAAATTTATCGGCCATTTCTTTAGGAGAACGGGCTAAATTTTGCCTTATACTCTGATCAATAGAACGTAATATTTTAATAACTTTTTCTGTAGCCATAGTTGTTTCGCGTAAGAAGGGGTTATATATAGTATTAGTAACATTTACTACTGAAAAGTAACCTCGTATATTAATATTTTTTTTGAGAAAGTATTTATACCTGGTCTATAGCAATAGACCTTCTGTTGATTTAAATTACAATAATATTATGAGATTTGCAAAAAACTAAGGTCATCTTCATGACCCATTTCAATGGTGGTATCATTCTTTTTAAAAATGAGTAGCTGTCATAATCGATCGTAACCCCCGCAAAAGGGATAAAGAGTGCCTTCAGCGATTTTTCTCCCAAAAAGTTTTTTATATGTGTTTTAGCATAGTTAAGATAACTTTCGCCTGCATTAGTAGAATTACTTAATAATAATAGTCTCATTTTTCAAATATTAGAGTAAAGAGCCAGGTTTAACTTTATTTGCCGTTAGTATTTTTAATAGGAATATCCAGGATTTGATTTTTAACTTTCTCAATTGAGGGAGCGTCTGTTTTCCTGGAAATAAATTGATTTATTTTAGGCAATAATGAGTTAATGTTTAATGGTTTTGGAATATAATCATCACAACCGGCCAAGATACTTTTTTCCCGGTCACCTTCCATGGCAAAAGCTGTTTGGGCAATTACAGGAATAGCTGAATTAATTTTCTTTATCTCTTTAGTTGCTTCGTAACCATTCATTTTTGGAAGTTGTATATCCATCAACACTAAATCAATATTTCTATTTCTGCACATATCAATTGCCTCAAAACCATTAATTGCCCTTTCAATATATATGCCTGTTCTTTTAAGGAGTTCTCTAATAAAATAATAACTTTGGGTGTTATCTTCCACTACTAAGATTGTTTTTCCCTGCCAGTTGAATGAATACACCATGTCACCAACTGTTTCTGGCTCAATTATCTTTGTAGACTTCAAATAGGGGAGTATAAAGAAAAAGGTTGTTCCCGAGCCTGGTTTAGAATCAACCCACATTTCACCTTTCATAAGTTCTACCAGGTTTTTTGATATGGATAAACCAAGTCCTGTCCCAACAATATTTTTTTCTTCTGATTGTGTCGACCGTTTGAACCTTTCAAAAATTACTGCTAATTCTTCTTTTGAAAGACCTATTCCTGTATCTTTTACATAGAATTCAATTTCTTTTTCATTTTTCAGTTTGTACCCAAACTCTATTGATCCTTTATCAGTAAACTTAATAGCATTTCCTAACAAATTAGAAAGTATTTGACGTAAACGAAAAGGATCGGTTTTAATAGTAAATCCTTCTTCCTGGGATGGAGAAGGGATAAGTTGGATATGGTACTTACCTGCCTTATTCTTAATCTCTTCAAACGTTTTATGAAGTTCCGAAAACAATCTGTTAATATCACATTCTTTTTTGTTTATTTTAATTTCACCTGCTTCAATTTTAGCAATGTCAATAATATCATCAATTAGGTTAAGAAGCATTTCACCGCTTGATTTTATATAATTTATAAACTCTATCTTCTCCTCATCCGGAATTTCTTCTGAAGAAAGCAAATTGGAAAATCCAATAATTGAGTTCATAGGAGTGCGAATTTCATGAGACATGTTAGCCAGGAAAGAAGATTTAAGCTTATCAGAAGTTTGAGCTTTATAAGTTTCTGTTTTTAATGATTTAATGTACATATTCCTTTCTGTAACGTCTATTATAATACCTCTTTTACCAATAGTTTTTCCGTCCTTAATTATATTGTCTGAATACACAGAAGCAGGGAACCTGCTACTATCTTTTCTTATTGCAACAAAATTGGAGTTTTCAAGTTTAATGTTTCCCAGAATATCATCATCTGATTCAGAAATTACTGTTTCAATAAGATTTAATCCTTCTTTCAAATCTTCATTTGTATATTTGAAATTTTTATACCAAGCTTTGTTTACATAAGTAAAGTTTCCTAATTCATCTGTTTCATATATGCTTTGTGGAAGTAAATCGGAAAGCATACGGTATCTACGTTCATTTTCTTCGGCATTTTTTAATGCTTTATCCCGCTGTTTTTCCCTAACATAAAGCTGTGCCAGCATATTTCTGAATTCCCTGTAAATTTGATTTATCTCCGTTGCAGAGTTTTTTAAGTCAAGTCTTTCGTAATAATTAAAACGGTGTTCTGTAATTTTTGAAATATATTGGGTTAATTTTTCAAGGTGTGATAAAATATATTTCGAGGTAAACACACTTACAACAATAGCAATAAGTAATGCAAATACCGTGAATATCACATAATAAATTTTCAACTCATTTAGAAGCCCACCTTGAGTTTTTATTGTTTTATCAATTAAATTTGAAAAATTCTTTTCAATAATGCTATACTTTTGGCTTAGTTGATATTTCAAGCCGGAGTTGCTTGTTAATCCTATTTTATTTTCAGCATTGATTAGTGTTCGGAAGCTCGATTGGTAATCTTTAATTTGTGAAATAATTCTGTACTTGTCTTTATTTGCAATGTATGAATTCTTTTTAATGCTATTCAACAAGCTGTTTGTAAGGCGGTTAAAATTTTCAAAATAGAATTCATCACCACGTAAAAAATAGTCTTTTTCGTTTCTGCGTATTTGAAGAAGTTTTATTTTATCAACATAATGAGTTTTTTCCAGTTGGTTTGCATAATCGATCATTTCTCCTTCAAGTCCAAAGTTTTTATAACCACGTTTAAAAATGAAATAAACCAGGCTATCAAAAATAATGTTGTAGTTTTCTACTTCTTCGGTAATGTTTTTTAATTCTTCCTCTATATTGAATGACTGTGAAGCACCTAAATTTTGTATTTCGTCAGCTTTTTTTTGAATATTATGAACCAGCTTCTGCCTTATTTTAAGGTAATTGCTTTTTCCAGTAATGAAAAATGAGGGATTAGAAGTTTCTGAAAAAAGGAAATTATCTGAAGTTTTATACAATTTTAGTAATTGAATATTTAGGTCATTGATTTCGTGGACAACTATATTGATTTTGTCTTCTTTTTGGCGAATAAAATAATTTAAAGGAATAATAAATGAAGCAGTAAACAAAACGAATGCTAATAACCAAAATAATAGTCTATATCTTAGAGATTTAAACATTATGCTGCTGGTCAAATGTGTATTTGATGAAAATAAACATAATTCCTAGAAAATTGAAAATAAAAATATAAAAGTTTTGCACATTTCATATTTTCCTTTGAGGATTTATGTTGATGGAATATTATTTTTATGGGTTTTACTTGGAAGATTTGTTAATATTTTTTTTGAATTCGATTGAATAGTTAGGCAAGTTAAAGATTAAAACCCCACCTGAGATGACATTTTTAAAGCCAAGTATTATTTTTAGTACTTCGTTAGCCATAAATGTGCCTACAATATTGTTAATGATGCCAATTGATGTCACTTCTGTCATATTTGGATCTTCAGTATTTGATAGCATTTCCGGGAATAAATACCTGAATGACGGCCCGTTGTTATAATTAAACACCGCGATTTGTCCTTGAGATTTGATGACACTTCCATATACAACCGGTTTGTTTAATCTGATTGATGCATCATTTATCAGGTAGTGAGAAGGGAAATTATTAGTAGCATCAACAAGTATGTCATAATTTTCACATATTTGGTCTATATTATTTTCGGACAAACAGATGTTATGAAGCTCGATGTCAACCAAATAATTTATTTCTTTTAGTTTTTGTTTTGAAATGATGGCTTTTTGTTTTCCCAGATCCCTGTTTCCATATAGTCTTTGGTTTGGAAGTATGTTTTCTTCTACAAGGTAGTTATCGGAAATACCAAGTTTTCCAATACCGGCAGCAACCAGGTTTTGCATAACATTGGTACCTTTACCTCCTGCTCCGATAATCAATACTTTTGATTGTTTAATTTTTTCCTGTCCCTTCAGGGACACTGATGGAAGATTAATTTGTTGCGAATATCTTCGGATTTCAAGATCTGAGAGAATTTCTGATTTCATAGGGTGAAAATTTGTGTAAAATTACAAATTTTAAGGACATATACTGATACTAATCAGCGTTAGTTTGGGCATTAAAATTCAACTATTCAATTTATTACAATATATTATAAATCCTTCTCATTAACATTTTTTGTAAACCTATATAGCCCTTGCCCATAAAGTCGAGTGTCTGTTCGATAAAGCAGTATGGTTTTTTATTCTTTATCGTGTGTTTCTTTAACAGATAAGAGATGTTAACTATTCTTTTAAAACAGATCGATTCCTAAAATAGAGATATCATCAAAAAAAAGGTACTCCTCTCAAGTATGCCCTGTTTTTTAATTATTTCTTCAATATTTAATTCGATGCTGT
>CAZWGG010000145.1:1180-10174 GCA_964633305.1 uncultured Bacteroidales bacterium | reverse complement strand
TATAAAACTATTTTTATTATTGGCTCTAGTCATCGAATTATGTTTGACGGAGCATCAATTTATAATAAGGGAAACTATGAGACCCCTCTTGGAATAGTAAAAGTAGACTTTGAAATAGCAAACCGGCTTATAAATGAAAACAATGTCTTTAAATTTAATGCCGAAGCTCATAAATACGAGCACAGCCTAGAGGTTCAATTGCCATTTTTGCAACATGTGTTAATAAATGATTTTAAAATTGTACCTATTGTAATTGCTACACAAAATCGTAGTACATGCAAAAAAATTGCCGATATATTAAAACCTTACTTTACCAGCGAAAATTTGTTTATAATAAGTACTGATTTTTCGCATTATCCTAACTATGAAGATGCTGTTAAAGTAGACAAAGCGACAGCCGAAGCTATACTAACCAACATACCTAACGAACTTACCGCTACAATAGACAAAAATGACAAAAAAGGAATCCCTAACTTGGCTACAAGCCTTTGTGGGTGGACATCTATTCTCTCTTTAATGTATATTACCGAAGGTATTCGAGGAATAAAATATATTCCTGTTAAATATAAGAATTCCGGTGATGCCTCTTATTATGGTGATAAATCAAGAGTTGTTTTTTATTATTCTATCATAGTGACCTTAGAAGAGAAAACAACATTGCCTTCTAATTCTGCCAATAAACAAGAAAAAAAAAACGAGTTTAACCTAACTAAGAATGAAAAGAGCAGTCTTCTTGAAATTTCCAGGCAAACTTTGGAAGATTATATACGCAAAGGGAAAATACCTGTAGTTAAAGAAACCGATCTTTCTGAAAATCTGAAAACAAATTGTGGGGCCTTTGTGAGTTTACACATTGACGGAAAACTTAGGGGATGTATTGGTAATTTTAGCCAGGAAATACCTTTATACAAAGTGATACAAGAAATGACCGTTTCCAGTGCAACCCGTGATTATAGATTTTCACCGGTAAAAAAAGAAGAACTAAATAAAATTGAAATTGAGATATCGGTTCTTACTCCTTTAAAAAGAATTAAATCTGCTAAAGAAATTGTACTTGGAAAAGACGGTATATACATTAAAAAAGGATACAGTACAGGAACGTTTTTGCCCCAGGTGGCCACTCAAACCGGATGGAACCTGGAAGAATTTCTGGGACATTGCGCTAAAGACAAAGCAGGAATAGGATGGGACGGATGGCGTGATGCAGAACTATATACCTATGAAGCTATTGTTTTTAGCGAACACGAAATGAAAAGAGATTAGTTTCATGTTGTTACAGGCGGTTCCATATAGTTTCATGTTTATTTTATACTGATACATCTTAAGTTTGTGGAACTCTAAATCCTAAATTGCTAGGATTGAGATTATTATTTGCATAAATATGTGGTCTATACTTATATTACTTTTCAAATTGAACACGAATTCCAGCATAAAAACTAACGGGTAAACCAGGATAATAATACCTGGGCTCATTATTTCCAATACTTCTGGCATTTACTAGTATCATGGAAGCATACTTTGTATTAAGAATATTCCGTACACCTGCGAATATCTCGAAGCTAAATTCATTAGTCAAATGATTTTTATAGCCCATTTTTGCGTTCCATAAACTATATCCTGCTGTTTTTCCATCATTGGCATCATTTAGATACATTGAACTTATATATTGATAATGAGTAGTTAAGAATGGGCCTTTCTCATTTTCATAATAAATTACTGCATTTATTGTTGAAAAAGGAATGCCTGGTAAGTATTTGTTAGAAAAATCAATATTATCATCAACAAAATAAATAAACTTATTTGATGTAATGTTTGCATTTAAATTAGCAGTAAGATTTCTCGTTTTTGAGTTTGATGCTGAAAGAATATTATAAATAAGTGATAATTCACTTCCAAAATGGTTTGTTTTTCCTGCATTTATACCTGTAAAAATATCTTCATCAATACGTTTGGTTACCAAAAGATTTTTTACATACATAAAGTATAATGAAAAATCAAAATAAATCTTCTGATTGAATAGCTCTCCTTTTGACCCGATTTCAAAATTCCAGCCCGATTCTGGTTTTATACTTTTATTGATTAGTCCTTCAGGATTTAATGTCTCTTGAAGAGAAGGCGCTGAAAATCCATGGCTCACCAAGCCATAGAGCGAGAATGATTTCTTAAAATCATACATAAAGTTTATCCTGGGTGAAAGGATGGGATTGAAACGGTAACTACCATTTATATCTAATGAATCGGCACTATATTTATCATTAAGCGTATACATAAGTTGGTTGTAATTCATTCCAATTGTTAGCGTACTATTTTGAAAAAGTCTTTTTTTTATATGCCCGAAAAGATTTATATGTGACCTGAGTTCTTTGTTGTTGTTAACCATAATACCTTTTGCGCCATTTAGTGTTTCATAGATACTCCAATAATACCATTCACAGAATGCTTCGAGGCCAAATACTCCGCTAATAAGTTCATGGTTAAATGTAAGTTTAGATCGTACACCTATTGTCTTTGAATTATCATCTAATATGTTAAAAGGTCGTGATTCATATTGATTAAACAATGATGAAAATATTGCCGTATGATTATACAATTTTTTATTAAAACGTTCAATTAAAACAAGTCCAAGGTTAGTTTTAGTATAATCTTCATGCCCCTTTACCTGAAGCCAGTTTGAAGCAGCTGCCCTAGGATTATTATCGAATGTTTCCTTATCAATTGAACTGGGAATATAAGCCAATAAATCAATATGATTTATAAATAATTTTAGTAGTATTTTTTTAAAATTATACTGTGAAAGAAAATAAAAAGAATGGCGATTGTATAAGTTATTTTGCCTGTATCCATCATTATGCAGATAATTATAGGCGATGTTAATTCCCATATTACCTTCATTGTACCCAGCTTTTAATAATGTATTATACAAACCAAAAGGGTCGTAAGAACTTAAAAATTGAGCATTATATTTTTTCCTTACCATTCTATCTGCAAAAATATTCACGGCACCTCAAAGTCCGGCGCCATAAATTCCCGAAGCTGGCCCCTTGATAACTTCAATCCTTCCAATAGATTGCAAATCAATATCTTCAAGTATTGAAATACCTTCACCTGACGTTAATGGTATCTCTTCAAAATAAGCTTTAACCCTATTTGTGGCATAGGGTGTTCTTGAACCAATACCTCTTATAATGAGACGGTTTGTATTAAAACTGCCACTGTGCATAAAAATACCCGGAACCCTATTTAAAACCTCTGAAATTTTGTACTGGTCATCAACCATAATATTATTACCCGCAAGTAAAGAGACACTTCCTGCAATTGATTGATACGGTTGATTAAAATCGGTTATTGAAACTATTACTTCTTTAATAGCCTTATTTGATGCGTTTAATCCGATACTGATTTGTGTTTGTCCGGGTTTTATTCCAACTACAGATGTTTTATAGCCAATATGAGAAATACTAATTTTTCCTTTATCATGGTTCTTATTTAAAAAAAATTTGCCTAATGAATCGGTAAGGGTATATCCGTTTCCGGTATACTCGATAACGGCTCCATCAAGTGGTTTATAGTTAGTGTTATCAAACACATAACCGGTAAGTTGGCTATATGTATGCAGGCTCATTAATAACAATATGCTAAGTAACCGGAAGGACATAAAAGTGAAATATCAGTTTCACCAAAAATAACATGAAACATCTAATTTTGTTCTTTTTCTATTGATTTGACTAAATTTATGTCTAAAATTATTTTAGGGTATGCAACCGGCCTATTTACTTTTACCTATTGGCATAGGATCTATTATTCTCTATTTATTTACCTTATTATTGAGCAAGTTATCAATAATAAAACTGGTTACACATAGGAAAATATGGAATATCTTATTGCTAGTAACTTTTATTATTACTGCAATACTCGGATTAATTCTTGCTGTGCAGGTAAACTATAAGCTTGAACTTCCCTACCTGAAACAAATTCTTACATACCATGTTGATTTTGGAATAGGTATGAGTATGATCACAGTATTTCATTTTCTGTGGCATTGGAATTATTATCGTAAAATGCTCATAATGAATAAACTTTTTTTGAAAAAAGAGCAAAATAAGGAAACAACAAATGTAGTACAACCTGATACCACTGCTTCGTTGATTTCAAAAAAAATTTGGATAATCGCTTTGCTATTGGGGTTTACTTCAATGCTTACACAAATTATTTTGCTAAGAGAGTTTTTAATCATATTTAATGGTAATGAACTTATTATTGGAATAATTCTTACAAGTTGGATGGTTCTAACCGGTATTGGAGCAATGCTTGGAAGATACATTAAGTCCTATTACTATACAATTAAACCTCTATTATATGCTATTATTCTAATCGGGACGATTCCCCTGATGCTGGTATACCTGATGAACATCTTAAAAAATATAGTGTTTGAACCGGGCATGGCGGTAGGTATACTCAAAATAGCAATGTCCATAATCATTATCCTGTTACCATTTTGTTTATTGACCGGTTATTTATTCACGTATATAGCAACCCTGTTTTCTGTCGGATCTGGTAATAAAAACATCGATAAAACTTATGCTTATGAATCCATCGGAAGTATAATTGCAGGAGTAGGGTTCAGTTTTTTAATGGCCAATACCCTTAATACATTCCAGGTGCTTGGCATAATCTTTTTTATTAATCTGGTAACCGGTTCTTTACTTTTGAAGGCAAAGTTTATCTCAAAAGCAATTCTCGTAGTTATTAGTTCATTCATATTGGTTCTCTTTTTTATAACCAGCATTGACAAAAAGGTACGACAACACCTTTTTATTAACCAGGATTTAGTTTACCTTAAGGATTCACCGTATGGAAATATATCTGTTACTACTTATGGTGATCAGCTGAATTTTTATGAGAACAACGTTCTTTTGTTTTCAACTGAAAATGTCATTGCTAATGAAGAGGCTGTTCACTATGCAATGATCCAACATCCTAAACCTAAAAATGTATTATTAATCTCAGGCGGAATATCCGGCATAACAAACGAGATACTCAAATATGATATTGAAAACCTCGATTATGTTGAACTCAATCCCTGGTTATTCAAAATTGGAAAAAAATATACAACTACCCTTAATAATCCTAAGATCAAAACCATTAAAGACGATGCACGAGCTTTTGTTAAAAAAACAAAATCGAAATACGATGTTGTCATTATTAATCTTCCCGAGCCTTTAACCGCCCAAATTAACAGGTATTATACAATAGAATTTTATGAAGATTTAAAGCAAATTTTAAATCATAATGGACTTATTACCTTTAGTTTACCATCCACAGTAAATTATTTAAATGACGAGGCCATAAAAACAAATTCTATCATTTATAAAACTGTCAAAAGTGTCTTTAATTACGTGTTGATTTTTCCAGGTGAAAAAAATTACTTCATTGCATCAGATAATGAATTGGAACTAAACATTATAGATAAATTTCAACTCAGAAATATTGATAATGCTTATGTTAATCAGTATTATCTCGATTATTTTACAATTGAGCAACATTCTGCTTATATACTTTCATCAATAGATCTTTCAGTAAAAATAAATCGTGATTTTTTCCCTGTTTCATATCTGAGGCAAATTATATTTTGGTTTAGCCAATTTAAATCGCTCCGAATAGTATTTTATCCTTTTCTATTACTAGTAACCATACTACTTATATTGTTTTTTACCAGGGCCCATCCTGTTAATTCAGGTATGTTTACAGCCGGATATGTAGGTTCATCTATTGAAATTATCTTGCTTTTCTCCTTTCAAGTTGTTTGTGGATATATTTACCAGGCAATAGGAGCCTTTTTTGCTGTTTTTATGGCTGGTTTAGCAATGGGATCGTTTTTACGAAAAAGAATAATTACAAACCCCGTATTTTGGCATGTTTATATTATTCAAGGAATCCTTCTTGTACTTATATTTATTACGTTTCCCTCTGTTTTTTTGCTAAAAATGTTATCGTTAAACAATGGAGTTGTGTATCTTGTTTGCTTTGTTTTGCTCTTTTTGGTTTCGTTTGTAGTAGGGACATTTTTTTCATTAGCTTCTGTCATTCAAAAAGAACAACCTAAAATTGTTGCTGCCAAAATATATAGCTCAGACCTTGTTGGTTCTGCATTTGGAGCTTTGTTAACATCAACAGTATTGATACCTTTAACCGGAATTTATACTACTATTATAATTACAGCAGGATTAAGCCTGTTTTATTTGGCTATTGCTTTTTTAAAAAGAAAAAATGGGATGTAGAAGCAATGTTAGACTAATAATATTAAGCGAAAAATTTTTCCTGTACCCAACTTTATAACAAATACTCCATTGTGAATATTTGTCTATTATTCATATTTTATCACCTCAACAGGACAGCTTTCCGCTGCTTCTTTTATTTGTTCTTCATATTCACTGAAATCCGCCCCTTCAATTACCACGGCTTCATCTTCCAGCTTAAATACTTCAGGACAAATATCTTCACATAATCCGCACGATGTACATCCTTCTTCAATCCAGACTTTTGTTACTGCCATAGCTTTTACTTTATTAGTAAACAAATGTAAATATAAAATGTTGAATTTCTGGGTAAAATACCCGAAAAAAGACAAGAAAATACCAATGTATTGGGATTGTAGCATTGAATATATAAGCCGTAACTTTGAATAGAAAGCATAAATAATAATTTCAAAACAAATTAATTTACATGACCATGTTTATTGCTATAAATTATATAACCTGCAAAGAAGAATATAAAGAACGATTTGAAATGCTTTTTAGTACAAGGGCAAAAGCTATTGACAGGATGCCGGGCTTTCAAAAAATGCAGGTACTAAAGCCAATTGATGGTAAAAGTGAGTACCTGATCATAAGTCATTGGGATACTGAAGAACAATTTCGAAAATGGACAAACTCTCCAGAATTCCTTGAAGGGCACAAAAGAGGATTTAAAGACATAGCAGAGGCAAAAGACAAAGGGCTTGAAGCTCCCATGAAAAGTATTTTTAAAACCTACAAAGTTATTGCTGAATGAAAAAGAAGGTTATTTTTTGGATTAAACGGTTTGGCATTGCAGGGTTCCTGTTTTTTCTTATAAAAGGATTGATTTGGCTGGCAATATTTCTAGGAGCAGGGTCGCTGTTGTTTGATTAATGGTTGCAGAAAAATGGGTTCCTTTTTAGTTCTTAAAAAATCTCTGTGGTTTAATAAATTAATATTACCACAGAGATTTCCAGATATTCTCTTTTAATATGCTTTTGCCAGATTATTTATTCGGTTTCAGCAGAGATATCTTTTTCATGAGCATGTGGATGGTGCCAAAACGAATGGCCACATCGTTTTTTCCATGCTTCTTTAAATTTCTCTCTTTCTTCGGGTGTCATTGCAGCCATTTTTTCATCCAAACGTTTTTTCCAGTATTCAGGATACTTGCTGTACGAAGAAAATCTGCTATACCCGTCAAATCTAATGCTGTGCAATAAAATTTTTGCCAAGATAAATAATCCCACAGCCTGCCAAAATGTAAGTACAGGCCCATGAAAAAGTACCGGAATCAGGGCGTTCCATAATGCCATAAATACATATCCTAACCCCACGGCCAATACAGCACCTAGTACCACAAAGAGGGGGATTTTAAAATACCATTTAGTTCTCATAATTAATTATTTTTAGTTTATTTTTCTATACAAAGCCTTATTTCTGGAAAAACTCATCATACAAATCCTGAAGTTTTTCCCTTAGAAACAAAATTGCGTAGCGTTTACGTGATAGCAGTGTATTTAGAGGTACCCCTATCATTTTCGAAATTTCTTTAAAACTGATATCTTCCAGTTCGTGAAGAACAAAAACTTCACGTTGTTCAGGGGGTAACTCATCCAATGCTTCAGTAAGCAAAGGCCAAAACGTAGAACGCAAATAAAGTTCATCGGGATCTTCCACAGGATCAAATAAAATATCTTCCAATTTAAGGGGTACCATGTTATCATCATCATATATATTAACTGAAATTCCTGCTTTATCTAAAGAAACCGGCTTGTGTTTCCTGTACCAGTCGGTTATTTTATTACCAGCCACTTTAAAAAGCCATGATGCGGTTTTTTCAATAAAATCAAATTGCATCACATGAACAAATTGATAAAATACATCCTGCAATATATCTTCTGCATCTTCATCACTTTTTACCCGTCGGCGTATGAAGTTCAGAAGTCTATTACGCTCCCCATCTATAGTTTTTTGAATAGCCTCGTTTTTAGCTTCTGTAGTCATCGGATATATAATAAGTGATTGCTCCATGTTGAATAGTGACTTTATCCTATCTGACGATTGAGCAATCGAAATATTTTAAAAAACTGAAAATGAATTGTCTAAAATTATTAAAAAGGATATAAATCAAGAACTATACAAGAGAACATTTGCAAATCAAAGTTGAAATATTGTTTTGTTGATGATTGACTTGAATGTGTTCGACTGAAGCGTCGCTCAACTTCTAGCTTTTCAAAATCAAACATACTTTTTCAGTGTGAGTTAGAGTGTGAGTATAGAGGGACAAAAACAGCAAAGAGCGATCGTATTTTACTCTTGCTCAATACTCACACTCTTCACTGTTTTTGTGAACTCGGAGGGACTCGAACCCCCAACCTCCTGGTCCGTAGCCAGGTGCTCTATCCAATTAAGCTACGAGTCCTTATTTGGACTGCAAATATAGAAAAATTATGCAAAAGAGATGATGATTTGTTTTTTGAAATAAGATGTTACCTAGAAATAGAGAAAAATACTTTTGTTCCCTCCCCTTTTTTGCTTTTGATCCATATCTTACCTTTAAGTATATTTATGAATTCTTTGCATAATACAAGCCCTATCCCCGATCCGGTTTCATTATCAGTGCCAGGTTTTGGAACATTTGTCTCAATTTTGAAAACATTCTTTATTTCTTTTGCTGACATACCAATACCTTTATCTTCAACTTCAACAATAATGT
>CAZWGG010000145.1:0-1170 GCA_964633305.1 uncultured Bacteroidales bacterium | reverse complement strand
CCCTGTTGCCTGCACTATAACTTCACTTTCACAATGAGAATATTTAATAGCATTTGAAATAAGGTTTCTGAAGATTGATTTTAACATATTGGTGTCTGAGAGTATTGTTAAATTCTGGTCCAATTCATTTTGTATCCTTATTTTTTTCTTGTTTGTTACAAATTCACTTGAACGGGATACATCCTCCACTATTTTCCAAAAATTTACCTCACATGGAACAAAACTGAGTACACTACGTTGTAACCTCGACCAATCGGTAAGGTTTTCAAGCAATTCATTACTGCTTTTTACCGAATAGTCAATAATATTTACTATATCTTTTACCTTATTTTTACTGTATTTATTAATTTTTTTTCTAAGCAGTTCGGAATAACCTATTATACGATGAAAGGGATTTTTTAGGTCATGTGCAATAACTTTTAAAAACTTATCTTTTGTTGCATTTGCCCGTATAAGTTCTTCGGTTTGTTTTTTTAATTTTTCCTCGGCGTACATCCTTTCCATTTCAGCTCCAGCCCTTGAAGCAAATATGGAAAGAATATAACGTGAGTTTGCCATTTCAATCATTGGTTTATTATCCATTAATATGAGCATACCCACAACATCGCCTTCGTTATTGAATATAGGAGCGCCAAAAAAACTCTCGATACCTAACGTTGATATCAACGAATAATCGGGGAAAAGTTCCTGCAATTTTTTTGGATAAAATGTTATAAATCCTGAAAGTACATTGGTACAAGGCCCATTATCAAGTTCAAACACAAAGTTGTTAGCAGGAGCATCACCTGACCAAAATTCAATAGACTCGGCCATTTTTTTCTTTTCATCAGTCACACGGGCCACTAGCACGTGTTTAGCTTCAAGGGTTGTAGCCATAAGTCGTGTTAACTCTTTAAAAAAATCGTGGCCTATAACTTTTGATGTATGTTTAATTAGGGTATCTAAAATCTCTGATGCCCTTGCATAATCAATTACTTTATTAACCCTTAATATAACAATTTTTCTATCCTCAATTTCAACTTGTTTTTGTGATAACCTGCCCCAAAATATATTGTCTTTAAATGTTTTAAAACTTAATTCCTGTATATATTCTTTTCCTCTATTAATCTCTTCAATAAGTTGCTTCCGGCCAAATTCAACCGGGTTATTTCCATAAAGATGAAAAGAAGG
>CAZWGG010000144.1:0-10175 GCA_964633305.1 uncultured Bacteroidales bacterium | reverse complement strand
CGTTTTCTTATCAAAGACTTTAAAAAATAGGAGTTTTCTGGCAGGCACTAAGTAAGGGTTGAATGCTAATAATATGACAAATATATTATGGAATGAATGTGATAATCTAACCTAATGCATCAACTCAGCTATTTACAAGGCTTTCATAGTTTTTTGCATCCAAAAGATCTTTTACCTGGTCGGCATTATCAATTGTTATCTTTATTAGCCAACCATCGCCATAAGGATCTTTATTAACCAAATCCGGTTGATCTTCAAGGTTTGGATTAACTTCTATAACTTTTCCCGAAACAGGCATAAATAAATCAGACACAGTTTTTACTGCTTCAATAGTACCAAAAACTTCCTCTTTGTCGAGATGTTCACCCTCGGTTTCAATTTCAATGAAAACAATATCACCCAGTTCTCCCTGTGCATAATCACTTATGCCTACATAAGCTTCCTGGTCTTCAATACGAATCCATTCGTGGTCCTTAGTGAATTTAAGATTTGTTGGAATATTCATGTTTTTAGAGCTGTTTTTTTTGGTTAAAGTTATGTTTTTTTATGCTAAAACTGCAAATCATCCATATTTTTTTCAACAAGATATTATTGTAACGTAAACCTTATACTGAAACCGATATTTGTATCGGCTGTTAAAAACGACCTCGAAGTATATGGTTTATTAAGTGTTCGGTCAAAAAACAATTGCACGTTAAAACGAGGGTTTAAAACATAATCGGCCGTAGCATTTATTTTAAATACCTTTTGTCCTGTTGTTATCTGGGTTACTTCATCGTCAGCAAGCTGGGCAAGATTTCTTATCAGGGTTTTATTGTCACGTATGGAAAGGTCAATTCTAACATTGAGGTCACTTTTGTATGTTTTTTCATTTATTTTTAATGGAACTTCTTTAAAACGGTACCCGGTGCCAATTACCAAATCGTTGTTTTTAGTTTCTGTTAGTTGATTATTTGCAAGGCCTAAAGCAAGAATCCTTGATTTTGAGATTTCGAACCTTGTTATTAGGTTATTATTCCAGGTTACATCAACATTTATTAACGGGCTTATTTTTTCGTTTATTGATACGGCATTGATTTGGAATTCGGGATAAAAGTTATTTTGGAAATCACGGATATATGTTAGTCCGTCGTCTTCAAATTCAAGGTCAACATAGGTTGTATATGATCCTATATTGAAGGTAGATTGATAAGAGTGGCTGATATTAACCGATCTGAAAATATTTTGTATAAACGGTATTCTTGACAGGCCATCAAAATTAAAGCGCCAGTTAGGCATCATACTTAAGTAACCGGGGAAAGTTTCAAGTTTGATATTATTTGGGTCTTTTCCTGTATAGGCAGCCAGGAAAGCAGAAATTAATACTTGTGATGATGTAGAACCGTAACCATCCTGGTAACCCGGCTCAACATATTGTTCTACCGAACCCCTGTAACCCAGTCCACTCGATTCAACTCTTCTGTTATGAAGTCTTCCCGAAATTATTTTCCGGTAATTTTTAAATCTTTCAAAATAAATGGATTTAAGGTCATCACTTTTAATAACTTCAAATGCTGAACCAATAGTAATAACCGACATTGAAAAGTTTCCATTTGTTACCCGGTTAACAAAATTGAAAGTCCCGTTATTTGTATTCCAGTCATACATAAAATATTCCGAAACATTTTCAGAGTAAGTCCTGGAGGCAGATATATCAATTCTAAATCCGCGGAATGGTTCAAATGTGCTTCGAAAGTTAAAATTTTCTGTTTTGGTCATGTTATATGGGTTACTGAATGCCGAATCAGTGGTTAACCATCCGTTTAATGCAGCCTGTTTAACAAATGATGTTTCTTGCCAGCCCAAAATAAAAGGCCAGCCAGGTGCACCATTGAATGGCACAGATGTGTTCATCCCTACTATATCTGTTTCGGGCATATACCCCATTAACATGGTTCCCCCTGATATCCTGTAGGTTACTGATATGTTTTTTATACCGGTAAGAAATCTGACTGAATTTTCAGCAAAAAACACCAGGGGATTTTCCCCTTTTTCAATTTTCCCTTCAATATTCACTGTAATTCCAGTATAATCCTGGTCGGCGGTGATAATAATTTTATTTTCAGAAACTATATCACTGTTAACCTTAATCTCATTTCCATTGGCATCTATAACTGTAACTTTAATATCATCGGTTCCAAGTTTATGTATGATGTTTTTAGGTTGATTTGCCTTAACAAATATTCGTTTTGAATACGTTACTGTTTTGTATCTTTTGTCTTCTTCCTTTTTTCCTTTTCTATACTTATTTTCAATTTTTTTAATGAACCCAACTTTTGAATATAGGTTTCCAAGATTTGCCTGTCCGCTAAATTGTATCTCGTTAGAGTTACGAAGATTATGTCCGAGGTTATAATCTCCCTGAAAAATGGGTCCCCTGTCCCAGTTAAACCTTGCATTGTACCTGGCCGATGAAGAAATCCAGGCAAAAAGCGGAATTTTATTTATAGGTAAAGAATATGATAAATTAATATTATGGTTGTAATTTGAATTTCTTCCTCCTCTCAGAATATTTGACCATACCGAGTCTGACCAGTGTTTCCTGTCACCTTCCCGGAATAAATCATATGCTCCTGCCGGTTCATCAATGCGGGCTGTATTGGTGGCAGAAAAACCAAATTTTAGAGACCTTGTAATATCCCATTGGAGATCATAAAACCTGTTCCAAGTAAAATCTTTATTAACCGTGGAGTCAATTTTGATAACCCTGTCATCAAAAACATTTCTCAATTTAATCTCGTTGTAATAGCGGTCAATATCTGTTCTAAAAGTTACTGATGAAGGATAAGGGGTAAAGTTAAAATCCTTTATCAGACGAAGGTATGGAGACCTGAGCGTTTTTGATTTTCTAAAAGGGGTAATACTTTTAGCACGTGCATTATACGAATAATTTATACCTGCCCTGTATTTGATAATATCATTCCGGTCAACTTTGTAGTTGCTTGATTTCACATCACTATATCCGGCGCTAATGCTGAGATTTGCAGGCGAAAGTATTTTGAATTTTTTAAGTTCCTTTGCTACCCTTACATTGGTAAAATTTATACTTTTTCTTTCGGTACGGTCTTGTGATACTTTTTTTATTTTCTCTTTTTCAGCATTAGTTTGTGCTTCTTTAATTACATCTTTCAATAATCTGTCGGGTTCTTTCGGGTAATATTCCGGGTTTGTTACAGATTGCGATACGCCAACAAACAATGGTATTGTAACCTTAGTCTTTTCAGGGAAAAGCTTACCGAGTTCAACATTTGAAGATATATCATATTGGTTTATTTGTTCTTTTTTTCTTTCTTCAACTTTTTGTTCAATACTCCCAAAACCGGGTTGAATAGTACTTCCTGCCACAGATAATGAGCCAAGATCAGCAAGTTTAGCCTGTACTCTTGTGTTGGCAGCCCAACCTCCTTTGTTGTTGAAATCGGTTAAACGCAGTTCGTTAAACCATATTTCAGCACTTTTTGGTAAGCCGTCATTATCAAACTGGTTATCTGAGTCAGAAGGGTTTCTTACTCCAAGCATTATGGTTCGGATATTACTTAAATTGGGCGTACCCCTAATTTTAACTTTATACCTGCCATCAAATCTTCTGTAAACTTTTGTTTTGCTATATTCAAACGGATCTTCCTGGATGGCAAGGTCACGTTCTCTTTTGATATCCACCAATTTTTCAAGGTCAATTTCAAAGACATTTTCATCTGGCCATACCATTCTTCTGTCTGCTTCATTATCATCATTATAGTTCCTCGGAGGGGTAAGTACAAGAGGTACTTCATATTCATAAAAATTATCTTTGTAATCAGAGCCCAATCTTATGAAAGCAGTAAGATCATTATCATTTAATAAATCTCCTGGAATTTCTTCAGCATGAACAAACATTCGTAATTTTTTATATTGCCTTAAGTCGAGTTCAGCATTTTTGTATGCTACGCGTGCATCTCCATCAGGGAGACCATGTATTCGGAATACTATTGATTGTTCATTAAGTTCAGCAACCTGGGGCTGACTGGGGTCAATTACCCTGCTTATTCCAGGGGGCAAAACATAATTAACGGGGGTTTTTCCTGAATTTTATTCTATATTAACGGCAGATATCTCAAATGAGCCATCTTCAACCTGTTCGTTTAGTGAAGGGCTTCCCTCGCTAATATTAAAACGGTATCTGCGCCATTCACCCCTAACAAGGTGTAATTCGGCAAATCGTAAAATAACAGAATCAGCAAAGCTTTTAAGGTACAATCGCATAAAACGGATAGATTTGAAATCTTCAATATTACCTTCCTTTGATTCAAAATCTCCAACAGGTATTCTAAACAGGTACCAGTCTACGTCCCTTCCTGCCCCCCTGGTTACATCAATAATATAATTTTTTCCAACTTCAAGGTCTTCGTGTCTTATACTTACCCGGTATGAAAAATATGATTCATTTTCGTTAAGCGTGTTATCCCTGTTTATGTCTTCAACATTCGGCCGTGTGCTTGCTGCAGCAAAACTGCCGCCCGATTGTTCGGAAGAAGGTGAATTGCCATCCAATCCATTGTAGTTAAGGTAACGTTCAATTACATTCTTTTCTTCCTCATCATAAAGTGGATCTAGATAATACCGAAAGTTATCCTGTGAAGGGTCTTCATAAATTTTTTCGTATTCTGTTGAATTGGTCACTGTGTTATTCAAATCACTCAGATAAGACGCAAAAAACGATCTTTCATCTTCATCGCTTAGGCCGTCGAGGCCAACATCCTGGTATTTCCTGGTTTGCGGGTCGGTGTTGAAATCATTTACTATCGATTGAACACGGGGTACTCTCCCCCAAACCGTAGTATCAACCAGGGTAACAGAATCGGAAACAGGAAGCCCGTTTTCAAATGTTTTTCGTGAGTCGCGTAAAATATCCTCAGATATTTCTCCAAGGTTAAAATATAAATCACCGCCTGCGGAAACACCTATTGTATCGGCAAAAAAAGGATCCATTAGCCAGAATTCAATATATTCAACATTTGAGGTTTCAAAATCGTTGGTTTGTATTTCACGCATAATTCCACCCCACCTGGTTTCAGGGTTATTTAGCTTGCCTTGCGGGTTTACCCCGGCTGAGAAAATACCTGGTGCTACATCATAGTTATAAGGACCTTTTTCATCGGGGAAATAGGCTAAATTTAATATTGATATTGGGCTTTCAAAGCCTGTTCCGCTTTGTTTTTCCTTATATATTTCTGTTTCTTTTACTTCTCTTACGAAGTTATTTGTTATTTCCTCATCACTAAGATGTTCTGGAGTTCGAGAGCCACGGCGGGTAAATAGGGGGTCAATGACATACCAGGCTAGTTTTGCCCTGTTGAAATTGTAAGCCCGGTCATTAATTAATTTTCCTTCATTAAATTCATTTGGGGTACTGGCTAGCACCCATGAGGGCATACTCTTCATTTCAATGGTAGTTTCCGTACCTTCAAAATCGTCAATATATGCTACACCGCCTTTTCCTATTGCCTTTGCCTGTCCTGGAATTAAATGTGCAAATTCTGCATCGATTGAGATTGATGAAACTTCTTTTGTTTCAATAAGGGGCAGCTTGTCAATTAAATTTGTTAAAAAAAGTGATTCTGTCCGGTATGAAGTATTTAATCCCCATATAGTATTGGATATGGGCTCATCTCCCATATTAACTTTTTGTGTAAGCGGCCTTTCTGTAAGGTTTAATAGAGTACCCCCGATATTAAAATTATCAGATATTTTATAATCAAGATGTGTACCCACAAGTGTTTTGGTTTGCAGGTTAAACAGGGCGTTATTTTCAAGAGATATTTTCAATGGTGTCCCTGATTCCAACAATCCCTGGTTAAGTATCCTTACCCTGCCAAGAGTATAATCTACCGTATAATCTATACCCTCTGTAAGTTGGATTCCACCGGAGGATACTTTCACCGACCCACGGGGCACGTTCATGGCATTTAATTGGATTTCCGAACTGGAAGAAGATTGATAGGTGCCGGCCAGAAAAAACTTATTTTTTTCAGCAATTTGTTGGGCTTTGGTTTGTGTTGAGTCATATAATTCTTCAAAAACGTATTTATCTGCAACACTATTCCTGCCAGGATCATTACCTATTATGGCATCACGCAGATCGGTACCAAAGGGTTCCAACTGGGTGAATATAATCCTTCCATTCGATGAGTTTATTGTAGTACCTTCAATATAGTCAAATAACCCGTCAGGATTAGGTTCATTCCTGCTGTCTAAATTATCAAGATTCATTACCTTAAGTAAAATTTGTTTGTTAAATTCAGGAGAAGTTTGACCATCAGAAATGTAATTCATCGGTACACCGGTTTCATCATTCCGGTAAAGAATGTCGAGCCTGAAATCTTTATTATTTACCTGGTACGCCCCTATTGAATAAATATTTTTCATCATTAAGTCCCATGTCATTAATTTTGGAGTTAAGCTTGTACCTTTAATTAATTTAACAACAAGGGTTTGAGGAGCGCTAATCCCATCTGTTGATAGTTCACCGACACGATAAGTTTTTCCCTTGTAGGTATAGACATAGGCTACGGCAAGGATTTCATCATTTCGTAAAGCTGAATTAAGAGAAATATAACCTAATTCACGGTTAACCGTGTAATCGCGTTCTGATAATTTCCGTGCACTTTCAATTTTTTCATAATCATTTCCCCCAGTAAAGCCATAGCTTGATTCAAGAGGACCAAGAGTTGAAACTACATTCCGGAAATCCCTTATCTGGGCATAATTTTCTGTCAGTAAATTATATAATGCATTAGCATCGTTAGATGCCGGATGATTTAATTGATTTGAAGGTCGAATAAAATTAACCTGGCCGTTAATATTTGGTTCACCATCAGGACCATAGCTTTCACCGATATCCATCATGGCAAGAATATTCCTGTTATCGTCATCAAAATTGCTTGTTTTATTGGTTATCCAAACTTCAATTTGTTCGATTCGGACTCCTGAAGTAATATAAGGAAGATCCTTTAACCATTCGTTATAATTATCGCGGAAGAAGTGAGAAAGAAAGAAGTGCCTGTTGGCATCATAATCATCAACATTTACTTCAAATTCATTTATTTGGGCCCCACCTTGTACTTCAATTACAGATGATTCGCCCCGTTGGTGGCTGAATACACTTGTAACAGTTAATTTCCCGAATTGTAATTCTGTTTTAATACCAAAAAGACTTTGGCTTCCTGAGATTAATGATCCTGAAAGAGGAAGGGTAACATTCCCTGCCTCAATTTTTTTTATAATTTCATCTTCTTTTCCTGCATATTCAAGTTTAGTTTTGTTTTCAAAATCAAATGTTGCTTCTGTATTATAATTTATACCAAGCTCAAATTTATCACCTATTGAACCGGTAACATTCATCTGTATTCTTTCTTTAAAAGTGAAAGCACCGTTTCTTCTGTTACGTTCAGATAATGCCGGGTTGTCAATCCTGGAGATATTATATCCGAAAATAAGTTCTGCGGAGCCTTGCGGCACAATATTTATTGCATCGGTACCAAAAACTTTGTCAAAGGTTTCTCCCATTCTTATTTTACCCAATAGTGAAGGGACCTGACCGGTAACATTTTCTTTTGATCTTTTTATCCAATAGTTTCGTTTAGCTGTTTTTTCTTCATATTCACGGTATTCATCAAGTGACATGTAAGTAGGGGGCCTGAAGTTTAATTCACCTACTTTTTCTGAAAAAACGTATTGCCCGGTTTCCGGATCGTATACGATAGTTGAGTTTACGTTTGACGGATTTCCTAAATGAAGGGGCGAGTAAGAGCCCGAACTGGAAAAAGGGTATCTTACTTCATCAGTAAAAGGGTATCTAAGGCTGTCTTTTTTTAATGTATCACCGGGTTGGGGGTTTATAAAATAGTAACTTGCTTTTGATTTACCGGGAAATGAAAAAGCAACAAGAAAAACCAAGATTATAAAAGATGTTTTTATTTTTATAGATTTTTCACCTTTCAACTGAACCACAATTTATTTTACCCGTTAAATAATAAATTTATTATTCTCGTTTTAAGCCACTATTTACAACTTCTTTAGAGCCTTTTTAATCAAATCTTCTACAGTAACATTTTGATCTTCAATTAATAGTTTATTCAACACTTTTTCAACAGCCGATTTTGAAAATCCTAACATTACTAATGCAGATAACGCTTCTTCTTTCATTGTATTGTCTTTTAGGGCAAAAATTTCTTCACCTGCTGCTTCTTTGCCTATTTTATCTTTCAAATCAACAATTACCCGTTGTGCTGATTTTGCCCCTATTCCCTTGATACTTTTTAATAAGTTAACATTTTCGCTTACTATCGCCCGTTGAATTTCATCGGGGGATAAAGAAGATAGCATCATTCTGGCCGTATTGGCGCCAATTCCCGAAACAGAAATCAGATAACGAAATATCTCCCTTTCAAATTTGGAAAAGAAACCATATAACATATGGGCATCTTCCCTTATTACCATATGCATATGAAGTTTAATTTCTTTATAAGATTGAATTTGAGTATATGTTGTTATGGAAATATTTACAAAATATCCTATTCCCGAACATTCTAATACTGCATAGGCAGGATTTATTTCTATTATTTTTCCTTCAATATAATCGTACATTGCAACTTCAGTTCAGTTTAAAAAATAAGCAAAGGGGTTAGAAGTTTTAGTAAAGTTAAGATTCAGAAATATCATATGTTTTGAGAGGGTTCGCAATTAGTTCTTTATAAGATTTCCTGTTTTTAAAAATATCACATGCCAAATAAATCGCTTTTCGAAATGAATCGGCAGAAGCTTCTCCTTTACCTGCCAGATCGTATGATGTGCCATGAGCGGGAGAGGTTCTTATTACTGGAAGGCCTGCAGTAAAATTAATACCCCCTTCAAACATCATTGCTTTAAATGGTATAAGTCCCTGGTCATGATACATGGCAAGAATTGCATCGTATTTTTTAAATGCACCCCTGCTAAAAAAACCATCGGCAGGAAATGGCCCGAATGCCATTATATTTTCTTCTTTGGCTGCTTCAATTGCAGGAATAATTTCTTTTTCTTCTTCTTCGCCAATTATCCCGGAATCGCTGGCGTGAGGATTAAGCCCTAATACAGCAATTTTTGGTTTACGAATAACAAAATCGGCAAGTAATGATTTATTAATAATGCGCAATTTATTTAAAATACTTTCTTTTGTAATATATTCATGTACTCTTGCTAATGGAATATGGCCAGTAACAACTCCTATCTTCATTATTTCACTAACCATTAACATTAATACTCCATCAGAAGGAAATCTTGATTCGAGAAATTCGGTATGCCCTGCAAAGTTGAATTTATCAGATTGTATATTATACTTGTTTATCGGTCCGGTAACCAGAACATCGATTTTATTTTCTGTAAGGTCATTAACTGCCGCTTCGAGTGATAAATACGATGCTTCGCCTGCAGTTTTAGTAGATTTTCCGAGTTCAACACGTATGGAGTCATCAAGACAATTGATAATATTTGCCCTTTTTGGATTTGCTTCTTCAGGATACCTGATGCTGTTGAAACTAAAATTGTCAATATTCAGGGCTTTTCGGTGATAGGCAGCAACTTTTGGCGATCCGTATACAATAGGAATACACATATCGAATATCCGGTTATCGAGTAAAGACTTTATAATAACTTCATAGCTAATACCATTAATGTCTCCTTGCGTGATTCCTACTTTAACTTTATTTAATGTCATGAATTTTTAATTTATCTATACAATGTATTATATAACAAGGTAAATAGAATGAAATTTGTATTAATAATCCAATCACAAAAAAATTTCAAATCATTTTAACTTGTTGTCATAAAATATTTAATTATCAAGTAATAATCAAAGTCGTAAAGTTAATAATTTACGCTAATTTACTCCTTTTCAATAAATTTTTTAAGAAAATTTATTCCTGATTTGGAAAGCATTAGTTGTTCGTGAGTGTAATGCTTTTTTAACCGGGTATCATTTAAAATTTCTTCTGTTGTAGCATATTTTCCCCCTCTGATTCGACAACACCTATTTTTTTATACTCAAAATCAAGTTCTTCACCTTCAAAAAAAAGAGAAGTGCTATGTATACAAGACACGTGTGAAGTCAACCTTAGCAA
>CAZWGG010000143.1:2792-10183 GCA_964633305.1 uncultured Bacteroidales bacterium | reverse complement strand
TTATGCAAAGGCTTGGCGTGTTTTTTTGTTCGACGATTGAAGGCGGAACACCGCTCTTCTATATCATTCGGGAACTTGCCTTTCTTTTCATCTGCCATTTCATTTGCCAAAGCCGCAGATATGGCTTCCGTTCCTGAATTGGCAATTGTAACGGTCACTTCTTCATTTGATTTTTTAACTACTTTAACAATTTCTATTCGCCCATGACAGACTACTTCTTCGGCTAATTCTTCTATGTCAATATCCACAAAGAGCTGTAGGTTGTCTTTTAGCCAGGCTTGCAAATAGTCGTTTTTTTCTGTAGAACCGGCTTTCTCGTTTATTTCATAAGAAAGATAGTTCATGAGTTGTTTCCAATAGTCCCATTTTGGATCGCTGTAATAGCCTGAAATACGATACTCTAACTTATCCAGGAGAGCATCCTCAGTAATCTCTTCATCATAAAAACCAAAAACACTTTTACAATTCGGATAATACGAGGTGAATGATAGGTCGCCATAGCCGAGAGCTGTCAATGGACCATACGCACTATCAGAAAGATAGTTCGCTTTTCCTGCCGGTTTTTTGTCTTTTTCATAAACCCTTCCTATGCAGCGATAGGGTAATTGAGCGCCTTCTTCATTGGTTTTTAACCAGGGAAATGTACTGTAACGGTGTAAATTTTCTACTTTTTCTTGTTCATGTATATAATCACTTTCCAGTACCCATTCCTTTTCTACTTTACTATTTCTTAACCGCGTTATCGTCCAGCAATTGGGTGCGGCAGGAAAGGTAAGCCCGTCAGTCGTATCCCCTGATAATCTGCCTTTTATTATTTCACGATCGGCCTGCTCGGATATACTGCTAAGAATATCATCTCCCCATAATTTCAGCGGTTTTAAAACAATAAGGGTGTCTTCTTTAAATTTAAAAAGACAATCCGTCTCCCTTTCTAATATTATCAGTTCGTTCCAAAACACTAGTGATTCTGAGTCTGTCAGAACCGTATTAATAAATTTTCTGGTGATGACGGGCAGATCAATACTTCTCCTAAAGAGTGGAGAAGGCATCCAGTGTATGTGCATTCCTTTTTCTAATGGATGATGTGCACGGGCAAAGGGTTTGTCCGAAATGGACCGGGATAAAAAGGGGGTATCTGCATTTATATCACCTTCTGCTCCTGTATAAGGTAGTTTAGTGAAATTAAAAGACGGTGATACTCCTTGTTTTGTTTCTTTCACATAAAGCGCACCTGGCTTTATGGGTAACATTAAAATATTTGCCATTTTATAAAATTATTTCCAAAGGGTAAATTTTTAAAAAAGCCCTACTGGCTTTACTATGTATTGCCCCGACCGAAAGCCCATAGTCGTCATGTTAAGAATTATCGTTAATAAGATTGCCGGTTTTTGGGTAATGGACTGGGGGTAGGTGTCACTTTTTTCACCATTTTATTTGTGGCTATAATAAAATTTTAAGCAATTTCTTAATCTGGTCAAAGCAGAGTTAATCAGTCCCTTTAAAATGGAAACAAGACCGTATAATAAAGGCTGATTATCACTCATCCGGCATATCTGCCGTTATCACCGCCCTCCTGTTTTGGCTTCTTCCTTTTTCCGTGGAGTTATCTGCAACAGGATTTGCGTCACTTTTACCTTCGGCTTTTACCCTTGATCCCGGTATCCCCCGGCTTATTAAGTAATCACTCACTGCCACTGCCCGCTTCATTGAAAGTTCCAAGTTATGTGTTTCGCTACCGGTGGCATCTGTGTAACCTGTAATTTTTATCCTTACATCATTTATTTTCCTGAGCATACGGGTAAGGCTGTCCAGTCTGTTTTCCTGATCACTCATAAGATTAAAAGAATCCACTTTAAAATAAAGTACAAAATGCGATAATGTATTTGCTAACTGTGCTCTAGTCATAGAATCTGTACGCCGGATTTCCTGTTGATGAACAATTCGTAAAACAGAGTCGCGGGCCCTTGCTTTTGTTATACTGTCTGCAATTGCGACCATCCGCTCATTGCTTACTTGCGGATGAGTAAGCGTTGTGGTATAAATATCTGCCAATTCCCCTTCCCTGTTGCTTGAAAAAAATGCTTCTCCGTTGGCTGCCAGATAAAAGTAGGCATCAAAAGCCTTACTGTTGACACCCTCTCCCAGGTTGACCGGTTTGCTCCAGTGCTGCCATGTGCTGTCCTGCCTCACTGTCATGAATATATCTGCATTACCGTATCCGCCATGCCCGTTACTGGCAAAAAACAAGGTATCCCTATTAGCCGTGCAGAATGGCGATATTTCAAAACCAGGGGTGTTGATGTCTTTGCCCAGATTAATGACTTTTCCCCAATTTCCTGCAGCATCCTTTATACTTACATATAGATCTTCCTCTCCGAATGAATCATCGCCGCCCATTGATATCAGTAAAACATCTTCTGATGGTAAAATATACAACTCATGAAAACCGCTTGTAATGCGGAAAGGAAGGTCTATTTCCTTTGGGAAAGACCACTTGCCTTTTTTATTATCCGAACTTGCCAGGGAGCGGTATCTCACTATGGGCTGCGCGTATGCGTTGACCAAAAATATGCGTTTCCCTGAGTTATTAATGCCGATCAGGGTATTATTGTCGCCATTGTTTATCAGTTTCAGATCGTTGCGGGCCTTTGTCCATTCACCATCTTTTGTTTTACGGCAGTACCATATATCCATCCCTGCTGTAATACCTCCGGTATTTTCGGATGAGGAGTCCCTGACAAAATAAAGGGTTGTCCCATCAGGGGAAAGTATTGGCTTATCTTCCTCAGCAGAAGAGTTTACGGAATCATTCAGTTTTACCGGCGGGGTGAAATTCAGGGACTGTGCGTATGAAACTTTCGCACTCAACACGATAAAAATCAAATAAATAAATATTATGTAACAGTTTCGCAACATTTTCATTGTCTGTAATTTTTTGTAAAATTCATTTTCTCCGTTCACTACTGAAATTTTATATATGTTCCCAATGCATTTTATAGCTTTTAACCTATTACCACATGGGGACAAACCTGTTATAATTAAATAGCTGTATACCCAGAACAATACCAACTGTTCCGCTGTGATTGGCAACAAAGTCCGATGTTTTATATTCATAGTTGAGCCCTATTCGCAAGATATCATTAAGTGTCAGCCCTCCCATGACGGCAAGGGTATGATCATTGCGGTAAGCCATTCCCACCCAGGTATTATACCTATACCTTGCCCTGACGCCAACTTCGTAAAACAGGGGTAATTTAGGTTCTATACTTACCAAGGTATTAGGAATAATCTCCAGGTTCCCGGAAAATAAAAACCTGTACCCTGCCAGAATATTATGTTTGGCCGATTTCTGCGACAGGCTGTTATCCTTGTACCCGGACAGGTGCGACTTCAGTGGCTGAATAAATCCGTATGAAATGTAGTACTTGTCCGAATAAAACGATACACCGGAATTAACGTCAAAATAAGTGTTTCTATAGCCATTTGCCAGCAGTTCATCATATTTGGGATCGTTCGTGCCTTCCTTAACACTATAACCTTCAAGGTTTATAGTTGAGTTGGATATTTCAGGAGACAATCCGAATGACAGGTAATGAGTGCGTGACACAGGTACGTGAAAAGCATATGTTATAGCACCTTTAATTTGTTTAAAAGGGCCAATGGTATTATTCATGATATAGCCCCCGACACCATATTTTTTGGCGATTTTATTTTTGACAGGTTGCAGAGATGACCGCCTGCTTGTTCGTATAGTGTTATTAAGATAATGATTTTTCTTCTCCCTGATGGCACCATAAGCGCTGAAGTAAGTCGTACTTGGAGAACCCTGGAATCCGATCCATTGTTTCCTGTAACCCATCCTGATATCAGTGAAATCATTCATTCCTGCCAGCGATGCGCTATATTCCGGCATGTTTTGGAAATATTGTCCCAATGTAATACCGGTTTGACTGCGACAGGTAAACCCTGTCATTAGAATTAAGAATAAACTTAATCCTGTTCTTATTGTGTTATATTTTATTTTAGTCATTTTCATTGTGATTTACAATTATAAAAACATATTATTTTATCTGATTAACAGCAAGGTCCCTTTGTAAACAGTTCTTTGGTCATTCTTAAGCCTAATCACAAAATAGTATACACCAAGCGGTAATTTATTTCCTTTCCAGGTACCATCCCATTCGGATGTATAGTCTGTATTGGAAAATATCTCCGCACCAAGCTCTTTAAAAACGTTAAATATCCTGCCAGGATAGGACTGGATATTGCCTATTTCCCATGTATCGTTAATGCCATCTCCATCCGGTGTAAAAGCGGTGGGTATTTCGAGGGATATTTCCGGGTCGGCAGTCAGGGTGAGAACAAATGTCTGTTCAACATAATCTCCTACAAGATCCGTCGAGCGGACACGTATGCTAAGATCTTTCAGCCCAACGAAGGTAAAATCGCTGACAGTGACCAGGTTGTCGCCGGCAATCGAAAAACTACTGTTGTCGGAACTTCCATCTCCCTCTACAAGGGTATATGTGTGGCTGTCAACATTCCCGTCCGGGTCGTCAGTAAAGAAAGTTCCCACAGTTGTTTCGGCAGGAAGCGATTCGGCAAAAGAATCTTTGCTGAAAGTGATATCCAGGGGTGATGAGTTAAATACCACGGTAAAAGATGAGGAAGACTCAAAAGTGCCATTTTTAAGTGTTATCATAATGGTAGCTCTTCCCACTTTTCCTGCGATCGGCATGATACTAATTTCCCGGCTCTTCCCCATTCCTGTAATATGGATGCCTGAGTCAGGAACCAACCCCTGATTGTCAGATGTAGCCGTAATCACAATATAGGAAGGCTGGGAGTCATCATATTCAATGGGAAGAGGCAGCGTCACAGTTTTACCTGGTACAGAAACCTGGTCATTGATCTTTAGGTTTATAGTGATCTCACTTCCCGAAAGGACAGTTAATGTACCATTTACGTAACTAATCACATAATTGGCTGATGATGCTCCCGTGACTGTAACAGGATATGTTCCTACAGGCGAAGAAACTGTCGCCGTGGTGCTGATTGCAGGTTGAGTCGTCAGGCTTGTTTCATCATCACCATTGACAAAACCGCTGTAAATCACTGTTAAAGCAGGATTGGCATCGCCATATGCTTTGCTTTTGTCATTGGCTGTGATGGTGAGCGCTGCCTTATTTACTGTGAGCGTGCCATTGCTATAGCTGAATGTATAGTTTGGCGAAGCGGCCCCACTGGCGGTGATGGGGTACGTGCCTGCATCCGAGGAAGCCGTTGCAGCGGTGCTGGCTGTAGCTCCTGTAGTCAGGTCCGTTTCATCATCGCTGTTGACAAAACCACTGTAGGTTACTGTTAGCGCAGGATTAGCATCGCCGTACGTTTTACTCTTGTCATCAGCCGTAATATTCAGACTGGCTTTGTTCACAGTAAGTGTACCATCGGTATAACTGACCGTATAGTTAGGCGAAGTGGCCCCGCTGGCGGTAATAGAATATGTGCCTGCACCTGATGAAGCAGTTGCCGTGGTATTGGCAGTTGCCTGTGTAGTGAGGTCTGTTTTATCATCACCGTTGACAAAACCGCTGTACGTTACCGTAAATGCAGGATTGGCATCACCGTACGTTTTGCTCTTATCATCAGCCGTGATGGACAGCGCCGCTGTGTTTACGGTGAGTGTGCCATCGGTATAGCCAAAGGTATAGTTTGGCGAAGTGGCCCCGCTGACAGTGATGGGGTACGTGCTTGCGCCTGAAGAGGCTATTGCCGTGGTATTGGCCATTGCCTGCGCAGTGAGGTCTGTTTCATCATCACCGTTGACAAAACCGCTGTACGTCACCGTTAATGCAGGATTAGCATCACCGTACGTTTTGCTCTTATCGTCAGCCGTGATGGACAGCACCGCTTTGTTCACGGTAAGTGTACCATCGGTATAACTGAAGATATAATTTGGCGAAGTGGCCCCGCTGGCGGTAATAGAATATGTGCCCACGCCGGACGAAGCCGTTGCCGTGGTATTGGCAGTTGCCTGCGTAGTGAGATACGTTTCATCATCACCATTGACAAAACCGCTGTACGTCACGGTAAATGCAGGATTGGCATCGCCATACGTTTTGCTTTTATCAGTAGCCGTGACAGATAAGACTGCTTTATCCACCGTCAGCGTCTGATAAACATCGGCCGCGGCAAAATGGGTGGCGTCTCCCGCCTGGCTGGCCGTAATGGTGGTTGTACCTGCGCTTACCACGTGTATTTTACCCGATACGATAGTGGCTACCGAGGTATTGCTGCTGAAATACGTGATGGTTGCGCCGGAATTTGTGCTCACGGCTCCGGGTGCATAATCCGCTGCCCCATAAATTACTGTGTTGGATGCGGCAAATGTAATTACCGGCGTTTCCTTGGGCACAGCCGATATATCCGCCGTGGTATCGCTTTCATTCCCCACGTTGTCTACTGCCAACATACGATAATAATACATTGTGCCGTTGGTAAGGCTGGCATGGGTATAACTGGTATCCGGGGCATTTACCGTTGCCAGTAATGTTGTAGGATGGGCCGATGTGCCGCCAAACACCTTATAGGAAGCAAGGTCTGTTTCACCATTGGTCGTCCAGGCCAGTACATTCTGTGTGCTGCCGGGTGTGGCAGTGAGACCTGTGGGTACGGCTGGAGCTGTAATATTCAGGTCGTTATGAAAAACAGAAACCGTATTGCTACCGTAATTTGCTACGGCCATATCAGGTTTCCCATCGCCGTCCAGATCGCCAATGGCTACCGAAACAGGTACACTACCCGTGGTGAAATCCACCTTTGCTGCAAACGAAGCAGGAGAGATACTCCCTGACGAAGAAATATTGCGAAAGACAGATACCTTACTGCTGTTACTATTTGCTACGGCCAGGTCAGGCTTACCATCGCCGTCCAGATCGCCAATGGCTACCGAATGAGGAAAATTATCCGTGGTGAAATCCACCTTTGCTGCAAACGAAGCTGGAGAGATACTTCCCGGGGAAGATGTATTGCGAAAGACAGAAACCGTATTGCTGCTGTAATTTACTACTGTCATATCAGGTTTCCCATCGCTGTCCAGATCGCCAATGGCTACTGAATAAGGGCTGGAACCTGTGGTGAAATCCACCTTTGATGCAAACGATGCAGAGGAGATTCTCCCAGGGGAAGATGTATTTCGAAAGACAGAAAGCGTATTGCTATTATTATTTACTACGGTCATGTCAGGTTTATCATCGCCGTCCAAATCGCCAATGGCTACCGATTCAGGGGCAGTACCCGTGGTGAAATCCACCTTTGCCGCAAACGAAGAAGGAGAGATACTCCCTGACGAAGAAATATTTCGAAAGACAGAAACCGTATTGCTGCTGTAA
>CAZWGG010000143.1:0-2692 GCA_964633305.1 uncultured Bacteroidales bacterium | reverse complement strand
TGACCGCGGTTCAGAACCTGTTGTAAAATTCATAGCTGTAGCGAAAGAACTACTGTTGAAATTCTGCCCGTTCCCACTGCCGAATGTGGTAATAAAGGGACTGCCAGCAAATCCGGTCAGGTTGGTGGAGGTATCTAATACAGTTATAGGCTGGTAAGTTCCCCCACCGGGTACTGTTACTGTAAGTTGTGTGGCGTTGGCCGCTGTAACTGTTGCTTTTGTAGCCCCAAAATAAACAATATTGTTGGCAGCAGTGGGGTTAAAATTACTGCCGGTAATAGTTACCGAAGTACCGACAGTGCCCGTGGAGGGAGAAAAAGAAGAGATGACCGGGACTTGCCCAAGGGTTTTTACCGAACATAGTAGAAGGCCGATCATTAAAACTGTTAATTCTTTTTTCATTGGAGTATGATTTAATTTAGTTTATTTACATGTATGGACGCCTCATCGTATATTTTGACTACGCCGGGCTCGTAAACCAGGTTGATCCGTAATTGTGTTTACCAAACATGCCCGTTCCATTTATAATTTAAAGGCGGGATGAAAAGAAGCCGAAGTATTCTTTTGATTACATCCTCAAACAAGTTGTCAGCGCTATCGATAATTCTGACATTCCCCTGCCTAAAAACATTGGAACCGTAATCATCGCCCCCATTTGTATTGTCAACCTCCAAAGTTACATCGTGATTGTGCTCCGGCATTTGGTCCATGGTTAGCACAACCTCTGTCAACCCCTTTTTGTTCGCCTAAGCGGATATCTGTTCCGGGGTGTTTTATAAAACGATCCCTTAAATCGGGAATTGCAAAAGTGCTTTGGTCACTTGTATCATACGTAAATGCATCCCCTAAAACTGTATAGAGCTTCTGGTATTGAGTTTTGTCAAGTCTCCTCCCGTCACATATTATGTAATCACGGGATACAAAATTAAATGCGAAAATGCTTATTTCTCCTAAATTTCCTTGTACTGGCATTGTTAAAAAGTTTTAAGTGGTTAGAATTAGTTTGTAAAATTATTGCAAACCCTTCAACAATGAAATACGTACACCTACGTATTGAATAAATCGGGGTGTTTTTGCACCCACAGCAAGAGACCATTTTGGGTGGGGGAAATTTCAAGTTTTTTGATGATGTTACTGCGGTGTTTTTCTACGGTACGCTTAGAAATAAAGAGTTCTTCAGCAATTTGAGAGGAAGAAAAGTTTTTAGCAAGGTAGCGAAGAATTTTTGATTCTGCATTCGTTAATTTATCTAACCCTTCATTTGTTGATGAGAAATGAATCCCTTCATCAATCTTTTTACTTACAAAGGTTTTGCCAGAAAGTACTTGCCGGATACATACTTCAATTTCCTGTAAGGTATCTTCCTTTAAAAGGTATCCTTGTATAGTATTTCCAACTTCATTTAAAATCGCTTCCTGCTTATAAAGCGTAAGAATGATTATTTTAGTGGAGATTTGTTTAGTAATGCATTGTTGTGCAACCTCTATGCCTGTAAGTTTGGGCATATCATAATCTAAAATGGCAATATCCGGAAGGTGCGTAATAATTGCATTGTACGCTTCATTGCCATCCATAGCTGTAGCTACCACATGAAACCTTTTACTTTCTAAAAAAGCTTTATTCCCCGTGAGAAGGATGGGGTGATCGTCTGCAATGACAATGGTAGTGCTCATTTTTTTGGTATTTTGAGGATTAGGATAGTTCCTTTTCCCGGATTAGATTCTATTTTTAATTCGGCCCCTATAAATATGGAGCGTTCTTTTATGGTTTTCATGCCTAAGCCCTCATTGCCATTATGGATTGTTTCAGTTTTAAACCCTTTGCCATTGTCTTTTAAAATAAAAATAATATGATTTTTAGTTTCTTTTGATGAAAGATTGCAGGCTGTTGATTCGGCATGCTTTTCTACATTGGTCATGGCTTCCTGTAGTATCCTGAAAACATAGATTTCTTTTTCTTTGTCAATAAGTCCGTCTGCCGTATCAATTACTTCTGAATAGAATACATTGGAGTTTTTTTGAAACGTTTCAACCATATTTTTTAAAGAAGTAATAAGCCCCAGTTTTTCAAATTGAAAAGGGTGCAGATTGTGCGACATTTCCCTTATTTCATTAATGGTTTCACTCACTAAATTAATTTCATTTTTTGGTTCCGATTCTGATTCTTTTGATATCAATGAGTTTTTAATCAGTAATAGTTTTTGACCTACGTTATCATGCAATTCTGAGGCAATTCTGGCACGCTCTTGTTCTTGCGTTTTTAAGATATCTTGTGTAAATCGTTCTTGCAGTTTTTGTTTTTTTCTTGCAAAATTACGGGAACGCATCACCCAAACAAATCCAAAAAGAGCCAAAAAGCCGATGCTTCCAAACAGTATCCATTGGGTTTTTATGAGGTTTTTTTTATCTAACAGCGCAATATTTGTTTGTTGTGCTTCTATGGTAAGATCCCTTTTTTCGGTTTCAAAAATGGTCTGATAATAGGTGAGCGTTTGTATATTTTTTGCACTGGAAATAGAATCTTTTATTTTGTAATAAGCAACCAAATGTTCATTTGCTTTCTCATTATTTCCTGCAGCTCTATAAGCATCTGCTAAAAATTTTTCGGCGTTGTAGATCTCAACAAAGGCATCTTGATTTTTTTTAAGTTCAAGGTGTTCTTTACCATATTTTATGGCATCGTTGTATTTTTT
>CAZWGG010000142.1:0-10192 GCA_964633305.1 uncultured Bacteroidales bacterium | reverse complement strand
AGGTTCAAATTCCTTTTTCAGTACCGACAAAGTACATTCCATATCAACAGGGCTAATAGCAAAAGTAATAGAATATTCTGAGGAAGCCTGTGTAATAAGAATAATATTAATTTTATGTTTGGCAAGAACATTAAATAATCTACTGGATATTCCCGTTGCTCCCACCATGCCAGGGCCCTGTAATGTTATTAAATTAATATCATCAATTGAGGAAATACCTTTAATTAAGGTATCTGTTATGCCTTCGGCTTTATTAGTTATAGCCGTACCTTTTGCTTTAGGATTAAAGGTGTTTTTGATAACTATTTCAATATTTTTTTGATAGGCAGGTTGAATTGTCGGAGTATATATAACTTCTGCGCCAAAATGAGAAAGTTCCATAGCTTCAGCATAACTCAATGATTTAATAGCAAATGCTTTTGGTACTTTTTGGGGATCTGCGGTCATAAACCCATCCACATCGGTCCATATTTCAAGTTTTTCAACTCCAAGAGCAGCTGCAAATATTGCTGCTGTATAGTTAGCCCCACCTTTCCCTAGTGTTGTCACTTCATTTCTGTCATTACTGGCAATAAAACCCGGAACAATAGCTGTTTTATGCGGTGTTTTGAATTTAAATTTTATTTGCCTGTTTGTAACAGAAAAATTAACCTTAGCAGCTCCGAAGTCACTGTTGGTTTTAATAAGATTTCTTACATCAAAAAGTTCGCAATTATCTATGATATTACTAATAATAAACGATGACAGTTGCTCTCCAAAAGATAAGACTTTATCCTGTATTTTAGGGGTAATATCCCCAAGTAAATAAATACCGTTAACAATATTAGAAAGTTCTTTTAACATGGTATTTATTTGTGGTAGTATTTTATTTTTTATAGGTTCTTTACAAACGGTATTGATAATATCTAGGTGTATACCTTCAATTTCACTATAAATTTTGAAAAAATCCATGTCTTTTGTTGATGCCTCGGTGCAAAGATCAAGTAACTTTCCAGTTATACCTTCAAAAGCAGAAACCACAACTATAACCTGGTCAGATTGATTTTCTATAATTTTTTTTACATCAAATATTCTTTCTGGGCTACCAATTGATGAATTTCCAAACTTAAGTACTTTCATAATTTGAATGATTGATTAAATACTATAAAACATACTTACATAACAAATTTAACAAGAATTATTATAATCTCAGGGGGGATAATAGCGAAATAGTGTTTTAAATGAAAAAATTTTTCATACGTGTCTTTTATGAGAATTCGAACGGACGTCGGAAACATGGAGTCGGAAGTCCGGAGTCAGAAGAAGGTTAACAATATTTAAGGATGGTTAAGTGAAGTTAAAAGTCAAAAACTACGTCGTCGGGCTAACAACTATTGAACTGTTGACTATTGAATTGAGAATTGAGAACCAAACGGTATGAAATGAGCTAAAACTTCAAACTATCAAACTCTTAAACTTTTAAAACATTTAACCCCTATACCTTTTAACTTTTTTGAACTTGAAACCTGAAAGTAGAAACTTCTGATTATACTGAAGCACTTTGTGTTTCAACTTCCCTTTTAACTTTTTTGATTAATCCCTGAAGCACTTTCCCTGGTCCGACTTCAATAAATAAATCAGCACCGTAAGCTAACATATTCATAGTTGTTTGCGTCCATTTTACAGGCGCTGTAAGTTGGGCTTTCAGATTATTCTTAATTTCATCAGGATCTTTTACTGGTAATGCTGTTACATTTTGATAAACCGGACAAATAGGTTCTTTAAAATTTGTTTCATTTATTGCTGACTCAAGTTTAATTCGTGCTGGCTCCATGATAGGAGAATGAAAAGCCCCTCCAACTTTTAGTTTTAATGCCCGTTTAGCTCCAAGGGCTGTAAGTTTTTCTACTGCAGTATCAATACCTCTTTCAGAACCTGATATAACTAACTGTCCAGGACAATTATAATTCGCCGGGACAACTATTTCATTTATATCGGAACATGCTTTTTCTACGATACCGGCATCTAATCCAACAATAGCAGCCATACCGGAAGGTTCTATTTCGCATGCTTCCTGCATAGCTAAAGCACGTTTATATACAAGCATTAATCCATCTTCAAAAGATAGCCCACCGGCAGCAACTATGGCCGAAAATTCACCTAGCGAATGACCTGCAACCATATCGGGTGCAAATTTTTCTCCCAATGCTTTGGCTAAAATCACCGAATGTAAAAATATGGCAGGTTGAGTTACTTTTGTTTGTTTTAGGTCTTCATCAGTACCTTCAAACATTAAATCGGTAATATTATACCCTAATATTTCATTTGCTTGTTTGAACAGTTTTTTGCCAATATCTGAATTTTCATAAAGGTCTTTTCCCATACCCACGAATTGAGCTCCTTGGCCTGGAAAGATATATGCTTTCATAAAACAAAATTTTAAATATGGCCGCAAATGTAATAAAAATATCTTATTCAAATTATCCTAAAAATTTTATATGCTTAAGGCATTGTCATATTAAATAAAACAAACCATCATATCAAAAATATTCCATGTAAATAACAGTATACCAGATATTAATGAATGCAATAAGCATAACTAAAGAATTAATGGCGTTGAAGGATATAGGTTTTCATCGATGGTTTTAATAGCACTTTCGATTTTTTCTAGTAATTCTTTTTTATTTCTTGATAAAATGCCTTTTAAAATTAAGTTATTAGACACATGATCACTTCTAAAAATAGTATCTGTAATGTGAGTATGTTCAATAAACAACTTGAGTTCATTTGCCAATTCAACAATAGTTTGGGAAATATATTCGCCTTTAAACTTTTTCACAAAATGTTCTTGTCCAAAAGGCAGGCTTAATGTTAACGTAGATAAGAATTTAGGATTTACCCGGTTAATAAGTCTCGCTGAATTAATAGCATGCTGGTTGCTGTATACTCTCCCTCCCAGCCCGTTAATAACCATTATCGAAGTATCTATTCCGGCATTATGAGCCTTGAGAATTCCTTTAACTGTTGAATTATGTGTTTCTCCTTTATTTATTAGTTGTAATAATTCATCGTCTCCCGATTCAATTCCAATATATAAAAGCTTTAAACCTAACTTTCTAATTTCTGTTAACTCTTCATCGGTTTTTTTTGCTATATCTTTTGGCAATGCATATGAAGAAACACGCTGTGTTTTGCCAAATTGGTTGTTAATCTCATGCAAAATCGGGATGAGTTTATTTGTTGATAAAACAAAAGCATTGCCATCTGCAATGAATATCTTTTTTAATCCCTGGTAATACTTCGATAATGTTTTAATATCGGATTTGATATCATCGAAGTCTCTCGTCCTGAATTTTTTGGAAGTATACATTTCACAAAATGTACATTTATTCCATGAACACCCTATGGTAGCCTGGATAATGGCCGAATTGGCTTCGGCAGGTGGACGAAAAACAGGTTCTTCATAGTTGATCGGGGCAAAAAACATGTTTAAAAAGTATTTTAGAAATATGATTACAAGAATAGGTAAAAAAACAGCTTTTTCAAAGGAGAGATTTTAAATACTCTATAAGAAAATTGATAAATAGCACTTGACCCTATTCAGAATTATGAATGTAATAATTATCAAAATAGTAACTAGCATCCCAAGTTTTGAATTGGTTTCGAGGTTGGCATTACTTACCAATCTAATTTTTTCTATGGCCAATAGTGGTATTACCTTTTTTACCTGTCTTCTAATTAACTTATAACCTGTATGTAGCTTACTTGAACACGCTTTCTCCATTAATTATTTTTTGGATGACAATATGCATTTTATTTTTGAAGTAACAGGTAAGGTAAATATCAGGAGAAAGGTAATAATTCAAGAGTTGCAATAATTCTGGCAAGAAAATACAAATGAGAATTCTGTAGAGCCAATTATAAAGTTTAACCAACCTGGCCAATACAACCTAAAGCTTGTTGTTAGTAATGTTAATGGCAAAGATTCATTAGAAATCCCTGATGCCATTAGCGCTGGGAGCACTATTCAAGTTGGGTTAAACATATTGCAGGGAACAGAGCTTTGCCACTTCGATCTTGATAGTTTAACGCTAACTAACTCAGGAGCAAGCGAGTATGAATGGGACATTTATAATCAACCTGTAAATCCTTTTTATTTTAGCAAAGTTAAAAATAGACCCTAATTCAATTTATATACGATTTGCAAAAATGAATAAAGACAAAAACTAACTATCTATATCTTACTTTTATGAAATATCAACATTTCTATTATTTAAGATTTCATGCAACCATCAATGTGTTTGGATGTGTCAGTATTCATCAACCAATCATAATTTAAATATAATTGGCCTGACCATAAAGGCCAGGCCTTAAAAAATGCCCCTTTAGTGCTGAAAAATAGAGAGTTGTATTACATAAAACAGGAGACATCTTTTTGATCATGATAAGCTATCTCCATGGATATCTGCCTGTTTACTTTTATAAACATAAGATGCCTATATTATATATTTTTTCAACATTGAATCTCATCATTTAAGTCAACATTATTTACAGATGAAAAATTAACACTAAGTGTTGCGTTTAGATGTAAACTAATTAAATAACACATTGTCAAATAGCCAAATGTTCAAATAAATTAATACCTTTAGACAGTTTTCAGACCTAAATGTGACATTAAAAAATACCGTAAAATGAAAAAAAATCTTTTTTTAGTGTTTTTACTACAACTTTTTATTTTTAATCAATGTTCATCACCAGATAACAGTAAAAACAAACAAATATCAATTACTCCCGAATCTCAGGGTATATCTTCCAAAGCTATACTAAATTTTATTGAAGCTGCAGAAAAAGAACGTAAAGATGACCTGCACAGTTTCATGCTTTTAAGACATGGGAAAGTGCTGGCACAGGGTTGGTGGTTACCTTATAACCAGGAAAGCCCACACATGCTCTTTTCTCTTAGCAAAAGTTTTACATCAACAGCTATTGGGATAGCCCAGAAAGAGGGCCTTTTGAGCATTGATGACCAGGTTCTTTCATTTTTCCCTGATAAGGCACCTTCAAATCCTGGCGAAAATCTTAAACAAATGCGAATAAGAGATTTACTTAAAATGAACACGGGACATAATGCCGATGTAACCGATAAAATGAGATTTGATGGAAGAAGCTGGGCTGAAGCCTTCCTGTCCTTTCCTGTTGAACATAAACCTGGTACCCACTTTGTATACAATAGTGCTGCTACGTATATGTTATCAGCCATTTTGCAAAAAGTAACAGGAGAAACTTTACTTCAATACCTTACCCCACGGTTATTTGAGCCATTAGGCATAACAAATCCAACTTGGGAATCAAATCCGGAAGGTATTAATACAGGTGGTTGGGGTTTAAGTATTCGAACCGAGGATATCGCTAATTTTGGACAGTTATATCTTCAAAAAGGAAACTGGAATGGAAAACAATTAGTACCTAAGGAGTGGGTTGAAGAAGCTACATCATACCAAACATCAAATGGAAGCGACCCCGAAAGCGACTGGGAACAAGGTTATGGATACCAGTTTTGGAGGTGCAGGCACAATTTGTACCGGGGTGATGGGGCCTTCGGACAATTTTGTATAGTTATGCCCGAACAGGACGCCATATTAGCCATAACTTCAGGTACAAACAACATGCAGGCCATTATGAACCTGGCGTGGGACCATCTTCTTCCGGAATTTAAAGAAAATGCCTTACCAGAAGATAAGGCAAACTATGTAGCTTTACAAAATAAGCTTGCATTATTAGCCCTATCGACAGTAGAAGGGAATGAATCATCTCCATTGGCATCTTCAATATCAGGGAAAAACTATATAGTAGAAGAAAACATAGATAGCATAATGTCCGTTTCATTTGAATTGGCCCAACCCGAAAAAAGCATCACAATTGCTTATCAAAATGGAAAATATACTATTCCTATTGGTTTTAATGCTATGAAAAAAGGGATTATCAAAATCCCCCAGATAGGAAAACAACCTACTGCTTCATGCGGGGCATGGATATCTGAAAATCAATACAAGTTAAAAATATATTTATATGAAACACCCTTCTAAAAATAAAAAGAGAATTAAATGTAACTTTTGATTCATCAGATACTATTGAATTGAAAGGTGTTGCCCAATAGATTTTATTTGCACTATCCATTTTTTTAAATGTAATTGATGATCACAATATTCAAACTTTGATACTCTTACTTCATATATGATCAACATTGACTTTTAAAACAGGTCACTTATGAAATATATACGATATGTTATACTAGTGATTAATATACTTAATGGTTTATTATGCCATTCACAACATTTCGCATATAAAGAACATAAGGAACTTACCCATTTTCAGGAATTTGTGTACGAAGCTAAATTTTCTCCTTTTCGTAATTATTTTGCACTTACTACAGGAAATAATCTTTTACATGTTTATGATAAAAATTGGGATATTATTTTTGAACACCAAGGAAACCCTGAATCTAAAGCAGGATTAATAGCTTTTGCACCTGATGAACAAATAATGGCTTATGCCAAGTACAGGTATGTGAACGACATTGCAATTATTCGTCTTTCTGACCTTAATGTTATACAGATATTAACCGGACCAAAAGGCCTTGTCTACGACCTTACATTCTCTTCAGACGGTAAATGGCTTGCAGCTTGTAGTCAAGATAAATTAATTAGGCTATGGAGATGGGACGGTATAACGTTTACTTTAACCCATGAAATTGCTGAGCACACAAAATCGCCAAATGCAATTGATTTTAATCCCGATGGCACACTGCTTGTTTCGGGGGGAGATGATTACAAGGTTAATGTTTTCAAAATTGATAATGATGAATATAAAGTCATACAATCAATTAATATGAATGAGTATATCAGGGATGTTGGATTTCACCCACATGGGGAATATTTTGTTGTAGGCACTCATCAAAAGCTTAGTCTATTCAGAAAAAAAGGGGAACAATTTGAAAAACAATCTGAGATTGATACCAGGGTAAATAATAATATCTCTTTTTCGCCGGATGGAAAGTATTTAATATTTGGCAGCTATAATACATTGAAAATATTTGAAGTAAAAAACAGTGAATACGAAGAAATTGATTTACTATACAGGCATTCCGATCATGTTTTTGGTGGAACTTTTAGTGAAGATGGAAAATTCCTAACAACCCAAAGCTCGGACAAAAGTGCCATAATTTGGGAAGTTAACGGGGTTGAACCGACAAACAAGGCACTTCTTGTACAATACATGGGAAAAGATTTAACGGTTGCACAAAAACATATTCTAAAGCATGATATAGTTGATTATATTCTTAAAAACATTAATAAAAAGTTAACTCTTCCAAAAGATGAATTTGAAACTACTGAAGAATATATGAAAAGAAAAGAAATTCTTTCTTTGAAGGTACAGGGAGAATTGCAAAAATACCTTGAAAAAGAATATAACGTAAAAAGTATCTCTAAAACTGAAATACATATTCCAATACAAAAGCTCATAAGCTATAATGCCGATCTTCAGGTATATAAAATTAAGTTTATGGATACTGAGGCAGGTGTTAACATTCCCATACTTGAGGCAAAAGAGTTAAAAAACAAACCAGAGAAGTCATTTATCAGGGCAAAAAAAGGCATTAACAATGATGGTAATTATTTTACCTATTCTGGTTTTGAATTAGTGCATCCAAATAAAAAATCTTATATAATAACCCCTGTTGAAAATCCTTTTCATGGCAAAACAGAATATGTACAGGAAAGAAAAAATCAATATACCATTCAATCTTCAAGTGAGACATTGCCTACAAAGAAACCAGACCAAACAAAATATTCTGTTATGGCCTTAATATTTGTTACAAATGTGTACGATGCGTTTGGCGAATTGATAAATCCTGGTTTTGATGGCCGTACAATTTCTGCAGAATTAGAGGAAAATTATAACACACGTGTAGAAATAATCGAAAATCTGAAGTTGAACAATGTAATTAGCAAGATAAGAGATTATGCTAAAAAAACATATTCACCATACGATTATTTATTGGTCTTCTTTGCCGGCCACGGAACTTATGATGAGGTGTTTAAAGAAGGATACGTGGTTTTTCGCGATTCAAAATTTGATGATGTTGCTAAAACAACCTACCTGTCCCATTCCAATTTAAGGACCATGATCAATAACATACCATGTGACCACATACTTTTGGTTATGGATGTATGCTTCGGCGGTACATTCGATCCTTTGATTGCTTCCAGAAGCAGGTCAACGGCAGATATTTATGCCGATATATCGGATGATGAATACCTTAACAGAAAGTCGAAATACAAAACCAGGTTATATTTAACATCAGGAGGGAAAGAATATGTGCCTGACGGACGTCCAGGCCAACATTCACCTTTTGCCCGAAGGTTTATTGAAGCATTAAGAAACTATGGGGGAAAAGACCGTATATTGAATGTAAATGAAATCATTCAATATATTGAAAAAGTTGAGCCACAGCCATGTTTTGGTGAATTTGGCGATAATGAACCGGGAAGTGATTTTATTTTGATTTCGAAGTGAACAAACTATCGTTAATAACCTTTTAGAACAAAAAAAAAGCTGCCCATTTTACCGGGCAGCTTTCTTAAATATAGTTCTGTACCTAATAAATCGCTACTTTACAATAAGTTTTTGATTTTGAGAACCGTTATCTCCTATAATATTTACAATATAAATTCCTTTTTCCAACCCTGTAAAAATAACTTTATTACCGGTTATATTATCTACAGAATATAAAACCTGACCAGTAGAGGAAATAAGGTTGACACTGTTGACCGATCCTGTTTCGTTTAGCTGTATGAATACTTCTCCATTACTTGGATTTGGATATATATCAACAGATAAGTTTTCGCTTTCGGTTTTAATTGGTTTTGCCGATTACATAACGGGAGGCTATCGGTCAGGTCTGTGCCAAACGAAAAAACCGTATTTAGTTTGGTTTTATAGAAGAAGATGGCCAATGTTAATTAATCAAAAAGTATATCGGCAAGAAATCGGGCTTTTTTACTGTCAAATTAAACTGAATGATTTGTCATTCAAAATATTTTAATTACTTTTAAATTACATAATGCAATATATAGTAACCATTATTGTTTGACTTCACGCGCCAAAATTTTCTATTGCTTAAGTGGGTTTGGTAAGATTAACTTCCAGAATATGATAAAATTATCTCTAATACTATTTTTTATTACAATTACAATTGATAATATCTTCAACCAGGTTCAGCTTTCCTCCGGTGAAATGCATTATAAGGGCTTAAACTATGATTTTTATGGTGACTCACTATACCTGAAATCTACACAAGATATTGCACCTCCTTCACAAGATTTAAAAATTAATGAATTAATGGCTTCCAACCTTACAGTTGTGACTGATGAGTTCGGTGAATATGATGACTGGATTGAACTTTATAACTTTGGGGATGATACGATTAACCTCAACGGCCTTTACATTACCGATAGCCGGAATGCAAAAACAAAATTTCAAATTACAGAGAAAACTTTATTAAACCCGGGTAACTATATCATTATATGGGCAGATGAAGAACCACACCAAGGAAAACTGCATGCCAATTTTAAATTAGATGGAAACGGAGAGTGTATATACCTTTATGCTGAAGATGGATTAACTCTAATTGACTCAGTAATATATTCAAACCAGGCTGCAGATATATCCTATGGGAGGATAAAAAATAATTTTTTACAATGGAATTATTTTGATGATCCTACGCCAGGCGCTGAAAATGGAGAAAACGGATTAAAAGGTATTCTCCCCTCTCCTACTTGTAGCCACTATCCGGGCTTTTATACTGGTACGTTTTGCATCGAACTTCAGCATCCTGCTCCTGAAGTAGGTATTTATTACACATTAAATGGTGATGAACCTGGAATTAATTCTTTAAAATATACAAACTGCATACACGTTAACAATACTACTATCCTCAGGTTTAGAGCAATAAAAGAAGGGTATGTTTCAAGCCGTATCATTACAAAAACTTTCTTTTTAAATACAGATGAGTATCATTTAAATGTAATTTCACTTATTTCCGATAGTGCAAATATTTTTAATTCATCGGGATATATTAACAGTACACTGACATCGGTTGAAAAACCAATTCACATAGAATATTTCGGAAAAGATAAAAATCTAAAATTTA
>CAZWGG010000141.1:0-10218 GCA_964633305.1 uncultured Bacteroidales bacterium | reverse complement strand
TTCCATTACAGCATACAAATACTATATGCTTGCACAAAAACGCAAAAGAGCCATTATTAGATATTTCTGGAATAAACAAAAAAACTTTTTCTTTGACTATAATTACCAAAAAACCAGTCATACAGGTGTTTATTCTTTAGTAGCTATGTATCCGTTATTCTTTGAAATTGCTGATAGTCTGCAAGCCTTACATATAAAAAATAAAATAGTATCCAATTTTCTTTTTGAAGGTGGTGTGGTTACTACCTTAACAAATAGCGGACAACAATGGGACTATCCGAATGGCTGGGCTCCATTGCAGTGGATATCTTATAAAGGGCTCTCAAATTATGGATACGATAGTTCGGCAAAAGAAATTGCCGGACGATGGAAAAAACTTAATGAACAGGTTTTTTATGGTTATTCAGATATCGATAAAAAAGGAAAGATGCTTGAAAAATATAATGTTGTTGTCAAATCAGGCGGAAGAGGGGGAGAATATTCATTGCAAGATGGATTTGGCTGGACCAATGGGGTGTACTTAAAATTTTGGTCTATACTGAAATAATTGATATATAGCTTTGTCAATTAGTATTCTTCCTCTTCGAATGTTCAATAACTTCGGGGTCAGTAACGGGTATTGGTCATATGGTGATAAACAGCATCTGAGCCATTATACCCATCACCAGCGCCTGTGCCTCCTGCCAGGGTTTCATAATACCCAAAATTAGTATTGCCAAAAAGAACATTGTTCATTGTACCTTGTGATGCTCCCATTGTACCAAAGGCTTTTAATATAGTATCAGTAAGCCGTTGACTGATTTCCACGTTGCCTCCAACAACAGCAGGATAAAGTTTTTTGTATTCTTTCTTAAACCTTTCTATTATAATATTACCGGGAGAATATTCAATTTCGAGGCTGGTATCCTGATTATCAAATAAAAAAACGAATATATATAAAAAGAAATTTGAAATAGCTTGGATTAGTAACATAAGAATTGTTACTTAGTAAATAATTAAAAATCAAAAAATATTATTATGGCTGTAGAAATGAACAACAAAGTAAAAGTACATTACAAAGGCACATTGAGTAATGGAGATATATTTGACTCGTCAGAAGGACGTGAGCCGTTAGAATTCACCCTGGGAAAGGGAGAAGTGATACCTGGTTTTGAAAAAGGAGTACATGGCATGGAAATTAACGAGAAAAAGACTATACGAATACCAGCAAACGAAGCATATGGAGAGGTAAAACAAGAACTTATACAAGAAGTTCCTAAAACAGCTTTACCAAAAGAAATTGAACCCAAAGTTGGCTTGCAACTGGTTTCAAATACACCTGATGGACGTAAAATACCCCTTGTGGTTACCAAGGTAAATGATGAATCGATTGTTGTGGATGCAAATCATCAATTGGCTGGTGAAGATTTAACCTTTGAGGTTACTCTTGTTGCAATTACATAATTTTCTGCTATATCTGTCAATTTGTCTTAAAGCCAAATGAATTTAATATTATATTAGCTTTTTATCTCACTCTGTTAGAAAATTAAGATTAGGCGTCATTATTGTATAGCCTTCTAAAAGGAGGATTATAGAATGGATATGGTATCTGAAATAATTGTTGACGCTGTTGACAAAGTTAAAAATGCAGTAGTTAAAATTGATTTATTTAAACAGAATAATACAAAAAAAACTCTTTCAGGTTCGGGTTCGGGATTTATTTTTTCAAGCGATGGACTATTATTTACTAACGCCCATGTAATTAGCCAGAAAACTCCGATTTTTTAAAGTCTTTGATAAGAAAACGTCAAAGAGGAGACTTTCGAAGCCTTGAAAATGAGGAGTTTACTGATTATAAATGACTATTTTCAAGGCAAGAATAACGCAGTATTTGGCGTTTTCTTGCAAAGACTAATTAGAAAATTTTCAGAAATAAAAGTCACATTGCTGATCTCTTACAGTCTGATACATCATTGAATCCGGGAAACTCCGGGGGGCCTTTGATCAATACAAAAGGTGAAGTCATAGGGATTAATACCGCAAATATTGATTCAGCAACAGACATAGCAGATCAACTTATTACAGAGGGAAAAGTCACAAAAGCTTATTTGGGTCTTATGATACAGGAAATTGAATTGCATCCCCGGGTAAAGAATTTTTATAAAATAAAATCCGACAAAGGATTAATGATTATTGGAATGAAAGATTCGATGTACAAAGTTCGACATAAAACAATATTTTTTTTAAACAAGCGTTAAATATACGTTTTGAAATCATTTATGTAACCCAATTATTAAACCAATGAAACTAAAAAGAATCCTATTTTTAATCTCTTTTCTTTATTTCTCTTTACATCTTATTGAAATAAATGCACAAGAGACCAATAATAAACCAACAATTGGAAAAGGTAGTATTGAAGGCCAATTTAATTATGTAATTTATAAATCGGATAAACAAGATAATAGCAGGCTTGTTAAATCGTGGTGGCTTTATACATTGAAGAAACAGGTTGAAGATTCTTTGAATGCTTTGCATATAAAATTAACTGAATCAGAAAAACTCTCCTCGAAAAAAAGTAGTAAAATTGATACCTTAAACGCTTCGCTAAGTACTATTAATGCTAAACTAAAGAGTGTAAACGCAGAAAAAGATAGTATAAAGTTACTTGGAATAAATATGAACAAAAAAATGTATAACAATATTATGTGGACAATAATAGCCATACTGGTAATAGTATTATTTATATTTATTGCGTTATTTAAAAGAAGCCATGCAGTTACCTCGAAAACAAAACAAAGGTTAAATGAAGTTAAAGACGAATTTGAAGAATTCAGAAAACTTGCCCTTGAAGGCAAACAAAAAGCAGTACGTGAAGTTTACGATGAATTGTTAAAATATAAAAACAAAGTAAGGCAGTAAAAGGAATATATTATACATTCTCAAATTTCTTGATGTAGAAATCTATATTAACAAATTAGGAATATCAAAATAATTAAATATCTTTGCACGCGCAAATTACTTAGCGGGATATTTTTTGACCTTCATCATAATTCTCCCTTCTATAAAAATAGATTTAGCTAAGTATAAGCTGAAGCTTAGCTAAATATTCTTTACCTAATAAACAGGTTTTAAAAGTAGTAGCTTCTGGTTAGTAAGATGATCATAGATATAATCATCTTATTACAAAATAATGTGTTATAAATACAAAAATAAAATTTAACGCTAATTAATTATAATCATGGAAAATACAAAATCAAAAAGAATAAGGAAGAATCGACCATCGTCTACTAATCTGAAGCGGAATGGAAAATCTATGTATCAAAGAAAAAACAAGAAAAGAAACAATGGCCCTTCGCTCAATCCTGCCTTGTTAATTAAAAAAGCAAATGATCTTAAAGAAAATGCATATATTACCAACCGGACATTCAAACAAATGCCAATTCATAGCAGTTTACAAACAATTTTAACTAAAAAAGGATATCTTCAACCAACCGAAATTCAAGATAAAACACTGGAAAATATTATTGATGGAAATGATATAGTAGGCATTGCTCAAACCGGCACGGGAAAAACAGGGGCATTTCTTATTCCTGTTATTCATAATATGCTTAATGATGTAAAGGTTAAAAAGACGCTTGTCGTTGTCCCAACACGAGAACTGGCAATACAAGTTGAACAGGAATTTAAAAGTATGACAAAAGGCCTGAAATTATTTAGTGAGTGCTTCATTGGGGGAACAAATATTAATTCTGATATTAAAAAATTGCGAAGGAATTGTCATTTGGTAGTGGGAACACCCGGTCGGCTTTTGGATTTAGTAAGAAGAAAGGCACTTAATTTGAATAATTTTTCTATTTTAATACTTGACGAATTTGACCGTATGCTTGATATGGGATTCATTGATGACGTTCAAAATATTACAAAAGCAATGCATAACAGAATACAAACATTGCTTTTCTCTGCAACAGAGGACATAAAACTGGAATCATTAATTCAAGAGTTACTCAATACACCAATAAAAGTTAAAGTTAGTAAAAAGGAAACCACGTGTGATCATATTGAACAGGGTGTACTGCGTGTACAAAACAATGAAGAAAAGTACCGTTTGCTTCTTAATATGCTTCAAGAAAATAGTTTTTCAAAAGTGCTTGTTTTTGCTGAGACAAAAAAATGGGTAGACAGGGTATATATAAAACTCAAAAAATCAGGTATCCGCGTTGATCAGATTCATGGAGATAAATCTCAGAGTAAAAGACAAATTGCATTAAACAATTTTAAAAATGGAAAAATCCAGGTGTTGGTGGCAACGGATGTTGCATCTCGTGGGTTAGATGTGTTGGATATTTCACATGTTATAAATTACCAGCTTCCGAGAACGTATGAAGATTATATTCACCGTATTGGCAGAACAGGTCGTGCAGGAAAAGGAGGAAAAGCTTTTACCTTTGTAAATTAGTATATCATAGATATTTTTAAATACTTCATTCAATCAATTTAGTACTTTCGATTAAATGGATATTCAAGTTGTTACATGCTATACTGATGGAAGTTATAATAAAGACTTTAAAGTAGGTGCCTGGGTGGCTATTATTTTTTATGATAACGATAAAACTATTTTAAAAAGGAAAGTATTTAATACTAATCATAACAGGCTTGAATTAATAGCTACTATTGAGGCCATCAAATATATCGGTAAACATATTGGAAAAGACAAATTAATTAAAATTTACTCTGACAGTCAATATGTTACCATGGTTCCTCAAAGAAAAGCGAGGCTAAAACTTAATAAATTTAAAACCGCAAAAGGAAAAAATATCCAAAATGTAGATTTAATAATTAAATTTATTAATCTGCTAGAAACATTAGATATAGAACTAATAAAGGTGAAAGCTCATCAAAAGAAAGGCAATACAGCAAATTATAATCATGAAGTGGACAAATTATCCCGAAAAATTGTACGTGACCATATAAGGAATGATAATTTACCCTCCTGATTTTTTAACGTTATAGTCTAAATTATGCAATAATTCAATAACCTTATCTCTAAAATCGCCCTGAATGAGGATCTCCCTATTTTTTACAGTTCCCCCAACACCAAATTTATTTTTAAGTTCTTTTCCTAATGATCTTAGGTCTTCAGAAGTGCCTATAAACCCGGTTATTAGTGTAACAGTTTTGCCTTTACGAGATTTCTTATCAAGCAATACCCTAAGGTTTTGTTGATTAGGAGGAAGAGTTTCATCTTCCACATCGTTATTATATGAATATATGTAATCGGGATTTGTAGAATATACAATGCCTTCCCGTTTATTTTTTTTCTTCATTGACAATTTTTTAACAAAGATAATTTTTTAAAAACAGTTTAGGGACTATTTATCATTTTCTATTTCTTTACAATATTTTTCAGAAACAACAGTAAAACAGCGGTTAAAACACTGAGTGCAGACATAACATACCAGGTAAATGTATATCCAAAATAATTAAGTTAAATTGTATTTAATTCTACTTCAAAAAACAACTATTCCAAAAAAACTAACATACCTCCTGTAATAAATGCAAGCATCCACCATATATAGGCATACCGGGTATAAAGATGTAACGATTTAGGTACAAGGCTATTCATTCCATGTTTGAAAACCTGCCGCCACATAAAAACTACATCAATAAGCATTGCTAACAAGGAAGAATATCCAATATAACCATGTAACGATATAATTCCTTTTGAAGAACCAATTATCATAAATGTAGTAGCTGTAATATCAAATAAAATGCCTAATGTAAGAAAAGTGATAACTTGTATGCTAATATGTTTTTTTAGTTGTTCGGTAATAATACCTATAGAATAAGAAATTAGGGCAAAAAGAACAATGCCTGTGCCAATTAATAGATATGTGTTCATTTTTTTTTTATTTAGTACAAAAATAGAATTCAAAAATAAAGAACTTCCTGATATTATTCTTTATTTTTTGAAGCGGATTAACTATTCTTGAACAGTTTTTTATAAAAAAAGCGATAAAATTATAATACGAATACAGGAACTTATCTTTTTGTTTAAGCCTGTTCGCCTGGTTTTCAAAATACTAAAAATGATATATTATTGATACTTTTTTATTTTTTTTTGATATTATAATGTAAACAATTTGATCACTTTGGAGTTAATAAATAATACTATTAGTTTAATGAAGAAAAACAGGTTCATTCAATTTGGTATCATATTGATATTGCTATCAGGTGTTGCTTTTGCCATAATGCTTTTGATACCTTTTTTAAATATGGAAAATAAATATAAAGTATTAGGATCAACCTCAGCAATTGTTGCCATGGAAATTTTGTTTTGGACAGGTAGTTTATTGGTTGGAAAACAACTTATTTCTAAATACAAATCATATCTAGACCCTAAGCGTTGGATTGAAAAAATAAAAAGAAAACTAATGAATTGAATTAGTGTTCAATTCGTAAAGATTTAATGCTTTTTGTTGGAAATACAGTATTTTTTGTTTTACTGAATGAATCTTTTCTTATTTTTGTTAAAATACTATAACAAAAAGTTTAAATATGAAAAAACAAAACATATTTTTTTTAGGATTTATTAGTATTGTACTTGTGCCCTTATTATGTGGCTGTGTAAATCAGAATAACTGGCCTGGCTGGAGAGGTCCAAATGGAAATGGAATTGTGATGGAAACCAATTGGTATCCACAAAAGTTAGATTCAAATGCTATTGTCTGGAGAAAAAATGTAGGGCAGGGACACAGTGCTATTTCTATAAAAGGAAAGTATTGTTACGCCTCAGGCTGGAAAAGTACTCCCTCAGATAACGATACAATTAATGAAACAACTATATATTGCTTGGATATAAAAACCGGAGATGAAATATGGAAATTTAGCTATGAAGCAGCCTGGATTAATTTTCCAGGACCTCGATCAACTCCGGCTATTGATAATAATAAATTGTACCATTTAGGCTGGGAAGGTGTTTTGTATTGCCTTAATGCTAAAAATGGATATGAAATCTGGCACCACGACCTTTATGCAGATTCACTTGGTTTTAGAAGAGGAGGATCAGAAGGGTATTGCACTTCTCCCGTAATTCATAATGATTTGCTATTGTTGTGCATAGGAACAACAGGGCTTGCCCTGAATAAAAATACCGGTGAAACGGTTTGGAAAAGCGATAAAAAAGGCAGCAGCAACGTTTCTCCTGTCTTGTTTGAATACCAGGGAAAAACATCTGCTTTAATTACCAGTGATTCTACTCTTTCCGCTGTAGCTGTTGAAGACGGAAGTGTTTTATGGCAATATGAAAAAGTAACCGGCAATAGAGGATTAGAACCCATTGTAGAACCTGAAAACAAAATATTTCTTGCTAGTGAATATATTAAGTATAATGGTTCAACAGAGTTAATTTGGAAAAATGAAAAAGTTGCATCAGTGTTTCAAACAGGGGTTGTATTAAACGGTTACGCCTATCAATTTGGTTGGGATCAATTTAAAGACATGGGCTTACATTGTATTGAACTGGAAACCGGAAAATTAATGTGGCATGAAAAAATGGTACGCTGGGGGGCATTAATTGCTGCTGATGATAAATTAATAATACTGAAAGGTAAAGGCGAACTGGCAATTGCTGAAGCAAATACTGAAAAATATACAGAAATAGCTTCATATCAGGTACTTCCCGATACAGGAAATCCTCAATTTATAGGATGCTGGACTAGTCCATCTATGGCAAACGGTTATATATTAATCCGCAATTTCGGAGGTGATATAGCTTGTGTTTATCTTGGGAACTAAATGTCTGGTAAAGTCAATTAGTATTATTATTTACAGGTTATTATACATGCGGCCTTTTTTGTAAATAACAGTAAACCAGCATAGTACTTTTTTCTATTTTTGTAACTTAACATTATTTTACATTTTTTCCTTTTTAGATATTCATTTTTTTTGATGTAATATCTTTGTTTTCTCCAAAAAAACTACTTTTGCAGCTTCAATTTTTTAATATATGCAGTCAATTAGGAATATTGCAATAATAGCTCATGTTGATCATGGCAAAACCACACTGGTTGATAAAATAATTCACGAATGCAAAATACTTGATCAACACAAAGGTGCTGGAGAACTTATTCTTGATAGTAATGATCTTGAGAGGGAAAGGGGAATAACCATATTATCAAAAAATGTTTCAGTAACCTACAAGAATATAAAAATTAACATTATTGATACACCTGGCCATTCTGATTTTGGAGGGGAAGTAGAACGGGTATTGAAAATGGTTGACGGTGTGCTTTTACTGGTTGATGCTTTTGAAGGCCCCATGCCGCAAACAAGATTTGTTCTGGATAAAGCAATTAAACTTGGCTTAAAACCAATTGTGGTTATAAATAAAGTCGATAAACAAAATTGTAAACCCGAAGAAGTACAACAGGATGTATTTGAATTAATGTATAACCTTGATGCTTCTGAAGAACAACTGAATTTTGAGACAATCTTTGGTTCGTCAAAGCAAGGTTGGATGACAAAAGATCTAAAAACACCATCTGACAATATCATTCCTTTACTCGATGCAATTATTGAAAGCATCGACGAAGCACCATACAAAGAAGGGACTCCGCAAATGCAAATAGCTTCGCTCGATTACTCAAATTATGTAGGCCAGATGGCAATTGGCAGGGTATATCGCGGCGACCTTGAAGAAGGAAAACAATATACACTATGCAAAAAAGCCGGACGGCAAGAAAAAGTTAAAATAAAGGAACTATATGTTTTTGAAGGGCTTGGTAAAGAAAGAGTAAAAAAAGTACGTAGCGGAGATATATGTATGATTGTTGGTATTGATAATTTTGAGATAAGTGATACTATTGCAGATTACGAAGTACCTGAAGCTTTACCAAGAATTGCTATTGATGAACCGACAATGAGTATGTTGTTTTTGATTAATAACTCCCCATTTTTTGGAAAAGAAGGAAAATTTGTCACTTCCCGGCATTTACGCGATAGATTATTCAAAGAAACTGAGAAAAATCTGGCACTTAAGGTAGAAGAAACTTCATCGGAAGAAAAATTCAATGTGCACGGCCGTGGAATTCTGCATCTGTCTATTTTAATAGAAACTATGCGCCGTGAAGGATATGAATTCCAAGTTGGTAAGCCGAATGTAATTATGAAGATGGTAGATCAAGTGAAATGTGAGCCATTTGAAACACTCGTTATTGAAGTACCTCAGGAATTGTCAGGTAAGGTTATAGAGCTGGTAACCCAAAAGAAAGGCGAATTGTTAATAATGGAACAAAAAGCCGATTTACTACATCTTGAATTTAACATCTCATCCAGAGGACTTATAGGACTCAGAAATAATGTATTGACAGCAACAAATGGAAAGGCTATCATGACTCACCGGTTCAGCGGTTATCAGCCTTATAAAGGAGAGATTACAGGAAGATATTCAGGATCGCTTGTAGCCAATGAAACAGGACAGGCTTCTGCTTTTGCTATCGACAGGCTCCAAGACCGGGGTAAATTCTTTATCGAACCCGGAGAGAGGGTCTATAAGGGACAAGTAATTGGAGAACATACCAGGGAGAATGATCTTGAAGTAAATATAATTAAGGGAAAAAAATTAACCAACATGCGTGCTTCTGGTTCTGACGATCAGGCAAAAATAGCACCAAAAGTGCAATTTTCACTTGAAGAAGCAATGGAATATATTAAAGAAGATGAATATTTGGAAATCACTCCAAAGAATATGCGAATGAGAAAGATTTCGTAAAAAATATAATGCAAATAAGAAAACTTATGCATTATGAAGTAACATCATAATTCGTTTTTACCGTTAAGTGAAATGAAAAAAACAATTCACATTCCGCACCTGTTCTAACAAAAATAAATAGTAGGTTTATGGGGGTAAAAGACTAAAATATAGAGCATGGGACCAAACATATAGTAGAGTTCATGCATTGGATCAGTCCTGATAAACTTTCAAATCGTATTTATTTTGTTAAATTCCAGGCCAATATAAGTTTAATATCAAAAAAATATTATAGTTATAACAAACTTTTAGTATTAATTTAAATGATATTAACTATTAATCTATGCTATTATTATTTATAATAAAATAAAAAAGAACAGAGGAGTGGTAGTATATAAAATAATATAAATTATTGTTTATAAAATGTACCAAACATATTTTGAAACAAATATTTCATTTTCAGGAAGTTTTGTTCGGTCATCAACATATAG
>CAZWGG010000140.1:0-10224 GCA_964633305.1 uncultured Bacteroidales bacterium | reverse complement strand
AATATTCAAAGTAGTGTATTGAGGAGCATTGCCTATCAAACACAAAAGTTAAAGCTAGCTATGACCATTTAAAATACTATTGTCAGATTGCGTTATTATTTCGAATCCCGGTCCAATAGTATTTTGATATTTCTTCCATTATTGTTTTATAATCCTCTTCCATATCGTCTAAAGAAAAAGTCTCCTTGAAATCACGATTATACTCAACAATTAAATCATAGTGATTTGTATCTCCATCATTTTGCCGTTTCACATACATGTTTTTTATATTAGTCCATTCTATGATTTCATTACCATATTTAATATCTTTTTTTGTTAAAGTCAAAATCGGAGTTTTCTTTCGATTAGCATATTTATCTCCAATAAAAATTAAAAAGATGCAAATTGTCGCCCAGACTACATAAATTACTGGCTCACTCCGAATTTCATCAAATTGTATAATTAATTTTCCAATCATAATTAGAAATCCAATTACGCCAATTAGAATAATCATTCCAAAAATATCATTGGAATCGTTGAACACTTTTTCTTCATCCAGATTAAAGCCTTTATCTAAGTCACATTCGGGGATATCAATATATTCACCCCCATTGATCTTGTTCCAAAGGTTCGTTTTATTTTCTTCTAGTTTCATCATTATTAGGGTTTTTTGCTAATTTTTTGAAATATATATGATAAAATTCAAAACTTTTCTTACCTAATTTTCACTTATATTAAGTTAACCCACGGCTCTGCCTGGTTAATTAGCATTTACCTTTGATTGTTTGGAATATTGTGAATATGATTTCCTTCAACGAATTATTAAAACCTACAAAAATATATATTTTTTACATATTCCAATATAAAATTAATCAAAATTCAATCTTTGAACGATTTATTACTATGTTTATTTCTTTATAATTAATGAATATACCATCAGGCAGCCTGTGTAGCATGTTAAGGAGATAAAGGATAAGCTCCAATATACCCGGTATCTTTTTCTGAAATTCCAAGAAGTGTTTTTACTTTTTCCGGTAATGATGATGCCGACTTGGTTCCTGGAAAATCTTTTAATAAATGAAAATCTTTTAGTTTCGGGCTCTTGAATAAAGGAACATTGCTATAGGCAAAATAAAGGCTGTTGGCCGAAAACTCAGGGTACAGCTTATGTAACTCATTGGGTGAGTTTAATGCTGTCTGACAATCGTTATTTTTGGCTGGACTCCATAAAATCAATGGATAGGAATTTTTGTTTGTATTTCGCACGTAAACATTATTGTCGAGTTTTTTTACCTGGTGTTTCGAGAACCGTCCACATAGTGTATCGGGATTCCAAACGAACAAAAGTGGCCTGTTAAAATCTTTATCACCTGTAAGCAGGTTATTGACAAATATATGCCCGTCTCTTTCGTCTACATCCGGGCCAGTACTTGGATGCCAATCAAAGTGGTCGCCAGCTGCAGTTCTTGCATTTCGGCCAATACTTACATTACTATTTACAAATGTATTTTGGTACATAAGGACATCTGAACTGTTGAGCACTAAAATTCCATGGTCACAGTTAACAAAAACGTTTCCTGCACAAATCATTCCTTTTGATATTTCGAAGAACAGCCCATTTCTGCTGGGCCAGGGGTTAATTTTAGAAAATTCACCGTTAGTAAAGCCTACTCCCTCTATCCAGTTATTAATAAAGCGACCATCGACATTTCCTACGTCATACCAAATACCGTTTGAATATGGATGATCAATAACCAGGTTATCAGAACAGGTAACACGGTGACTTTGATTAAAAATTTTCACTGCAGCCGGATAATAGCCGGTTATTTTTTCAATATTGTTTTTCGTAAAGATGTTTTTTTCCAAAAGTACATCATTTGAACTTTGGATATAGATACCTTCCGTACTTGTGTTACTCACCAAACAATTGCGAAAGATTAAACTATCCCCCCTAAGATATGCTCCTACTCTTGAGCAGTATGAAATAGTGCAGTGCTCCAGCATCGTACCTACTACATCTTTTCCAAAGTCAGACTCGTCGGTTAAACCTTCGGGGAATTCTCCATCAATTTCGATTGCCCGATAGGCATACTGGGTAAAAGTAATCCCCCGGATTACAGGGCCTTTTCTGTCTGAATCTTTCCCATGGCATTTGTCGATGACTCTGTGCAATCCTACATCAAAGGCAGTTATCTCCACTAAACGGTTTGTCGGATCGGTTCCAATATATACTTGTCCCGAATCATAATCGATGAAATACGAATTTTCATCAACCTCTCCTTCCCATCCAACTGCCTGGAGGAATTTTCCATCAATGAATACCATATCATTATTAAAACGGTACAAAGGCGTTGTTTTTCCATGCTGGAATCTTCCCCACCATGACATGGGTTTAGAAGGGAATAACCGTGACCAGGAGATAGTCCATAATCCGTTTTCAAGGTCTTCCCAATCGGTTGCTACAAAAGTTCCTTTCAAAACAGGTTGTTCATTGGCATAGGGTTGAATAGTGATTCCCTGGTTTAATTCAAGGTTTCCGGTACGATAAGTACCCCCTCGCATTATGATAGCATCACCTGTTTTTACCCGTTCAATGGCAGCTTCCAAACTTGTGGGATGGTCAAGCGACTTTCCTGTTTCTTTTGCTTTTCCGTCAGGTGCCACATAATATATCTTGCCTGTTACTTCAGGTAAGCCATAGGTTTGGGGAATTGGCCCGTAAGGCCCACCGGAAGGCTGTGCCGTTGAGGAAAGTGAAATGAGAAATATGCAAAAAATAATGCCAATCGCACACATTAACTCATTACATTTCTCTCTCCGAATGTGCAGATTAAGATAATTTTCAACACTATTAATCCTTTTTTTTGATGAGTTTAACTTCATTTTTTTCTTTTTTGATTTAAAGCAACAAAGATATTGATATTTACAAATCAACAAATTAAAATTTCTTTCGGCACAAATTTTTTTAATTTTAACATATCATAAACATATTATATTTAATGTCTTTACCAATGTGAAATGATTTTTCTGCTTACTTTAAACTAACGCACAAAAACGATTGCAAATTTCACAGAAACCTGTTACCTTGCATTTAACTTTATATTAACCCGTTTTTTACCAAAATAATTAATTCAACATATGAAAAAGATTTTAATTACTTTTTAAATCTATTGCCGATTATGACCTACCTAAAAATCAAAGCAATTAAACCAAACTATTATTTGATAAAACATAGAAAACATCTTTTTTATAGTTCTTTTGTATTATTGATTATTGTCTTATTTACGAAGTGCAATCAAAATACCCCATTAAGAATAGTGATGTATGCCGATGAGAATTTAAACAATTCTGGGATAATCTCTATGGACAGAGAAGATAGCATTGCATTATTAAATACTTTTGACTCATTAAAAAATATTTCACAACCTAATGAAGTAGCTTTCTATTCTTTTGCTATTCAGAAAACACCGGAATTACTATTTTCTTATTTTAAAAATGATATCCCTATATATTTACCTAAACCTGTATTTGATGAAATCTTCTTATTGCAGCATGCTGCCATGAAAGATATTGATAACTTATTTTTGCCGGTTAAAGGACAAAAAAAGATAACAGGATCAATTGCAAACTTGTTTGAGCAGGATTATGAAAAAGGGAATATGTGTTTTCATGATGTTTTTAATTTTGATAACAAATTTTTAAATGATTCATTGCAACTACGAAATACAACATTGGTAAAAAGAGGTAATGTCATTAATGTAATAGGCACTAATAGTTATGATTTACGGAAACTATTGGCCATATCTTTTAATGGAATAGTTTATGGTTTGAATAATCTTTATGAGGGGTATATTTTAAAATATCGATATGATAAGATCATGCCAATTGGCAATTGGCATATTCAGAATTATTATAACATTAAGTTATATTGGAGTTCATATACCATAGCCGGTAATAATGCATTTTTTCTTTTACTGCCAAAACTAAATCAAGGTATAATTTATTATGAAACCATAGATTCAACGAATAGTTATGTGACAAATGAAGAAGGTGATATTACTTATAATCCGTTTATAGCTCAATGGATGATTTTTACATTGAAAAATTCAAAGATAGCAAACCTTACCAGTAACATTATCAAAGATTTAAACATCAAAACAATTATTGGTAACGCAAGAAAGCTGAATGAAAGTAAAAAAAACAAAATTATAAATAACAAGCTAAAACCATTTTATACTACTAAGACCCCATTAGCCAGTATGAACTATGTAAGGAATAATTTTTTTGGAAAGAGGCCATTTACATTAGAAAAAGAAACTAAAATAAGGATTAAAGCATCAGGTGAGGGAAATAAAACAATTAGCTCTGACAAAGATGTAGACCGGGAACATATAGAATTTGTTTATGATATGAATAATGACAAAAACGGGCCAATTGATATTAAAGATTTTGACCGGCAATTTAGAATATCATTTTCAGATTCCGTTATATATGGAATATTTGAAACAGAAAAAAATATTTTGTGTCGTTACTTATTTAAAGATCATAATAATTATACACTTGAAGCATTTTTCCCATGGAATACCCTGGGATATATAAAACCTGCAGAAGGCGCTAAATTTGGTTTTGAAATATCTGTTTCCGATAATGACGGGAATGGGAGAGAGAAAAAAATATCGTGGTATAGTTTATATGACAGTACTTTTTATAATACTGCTTATACCGGGGATATTGAGCTACAAGATGAAGAAAAACAAAATGAAACGTCTTCATTGATAAAAGCCGGGTATTCTGATCAAATTCCTGTTATAGATGGCAAAAAGGATAAATGTTGGGAAAAAGCAGTTTCACATACTATTAAAAATGTAGTATTAGGATCGTTGGATAATAAAAATGATATTGAAGGTTTCTTTAAGATAATATGGCATAGTAGTGGCTTATTCTTTTTGGTTCATGTCACAGATGATTATGTAAACTATAATACAGCAATCAAAACATATTATACCGATTATGGATGGATAGAGAATAGTGATAATAATGCCATAGTATGGAATATGACTAAAATGCCCCAAAAATCCATTGGTAAGGAAAAAATTAATGTGTTTTGCGATACCGCAATTATACTCCCGGCAGGTAACTATAACATAGTTTATACCAGTGATGACTCGCATGCCTATATGAATTGGTTTGATAAAAATGAATATTTGCCTCTTTATGGTATTAAAGTATTTTACGAGAATAAATAAACAAATCTGCCATGCTTGAAACAAAAAAGATAAAGTCATTAATCAAGATAATTTTTATTTTTTTTAGCTTTTTCATAATTAATAGCTGCGAAAAATCAATACCTCCCGGAGTTAAGAGTGCCTTACGGAAAGCCGGAAGAAACCGAAATGAGTTAAAGCAGGTTATTGAGCATTATAAAGACGATAAAGAAAAGTTAAACGCAGCCTATTTTCTTATAGAAAATATGGTGCAATTTTATTCTTATTATCCAAATGAAAAAGTTATAGCATACAATCGATACTTTTATCAGTTGGATAGCCTTCAAAAATTCGCGGGAACAACAAAGAGACAGGAGAGAGATTCATTACTTGGCAGGTATAAACAAAAGTATGGAATAGTTAATGAATCCGAATTAAAACTAATTTATGATGTTAACCACATAAAAGCCTGGTATCTTATTCAGAATATTGACTATGCTTTTTATGTATGGAAAAACATGCCGTGGGCACAACATGTCAATTTCAATGATTTTTGTGAATATATCCTGCCTTACAGGCTTAGGGATGAACCCCTTACTAATTGGAGATCTTATTTATTTAAAAAATATGCAACGACAAGTGAATCATTGAGTGATTCATCAAATTCGGTTGAATTAGCCAGAATTTTGAATAAAAAAATTAATAAATTCTTTGAAATAGATTTGAATTTTTTTGCTTTACCATATAGTATGGGCCTTGAAGAATTAATAAAAGCCAGGAGGGGAAGTTGCGATAACGCTGTCGATTACTTAATATACAGTAACCGCTCCATTGGAGTTCCCATTGTTTGTGATTATGTACCCCAATGGGGCAACAGAAGCATGGGGCATTCATGGAATGCCGTTTTGTCGCCTGATGGTAAAATGATTGATTTTTATGCTACGGATTTTGGTGGTTTCAATACAGCTGTTATATACTATAAAACCCCTAAGATATTTAGGAAAACTTTTGCTATGCAAAAGAATGTTCCGGCTACCATGGAGAAAAACAGTAACAATGTTCCTGTTTTGTTAAAAAGTAAAAATATAAAAGATGTTACAAACAATTATTTTCCTGCCTTTAATGTAAAAGTAAACATGGAAGCTCAAATGTCTTATTCTCCAAAATTGGCTTATTTGTGTGTTTTTGACAATAGCAGCTGGGTACCTGTAAGCTGGGGAAAAATACGGGGTAAAATGATAGTTTTTAAAGATATGGGGACAGATATTGTTTATCTGCCTGTTATTTGCAACAACAACCGGCTATTCCCTGTTTCAACTCCTTTACTTCTTGATAAAAAAGGAAATGTTAACAAAATAATCCCGGATGAAAGGAATTTACAAACTATGGTTATTAAACGAAAGTATGTACTTTTTGAACGTGTTAAGGAATTTGCAGTTCGTATGAAAGGAGGATGGTTTGAAGGGGCTAACCGATCAGATTTTTCCGATGCTGATACATTGTACAAAATAGATACTGTTCCGGAATTCTACTTCACAGAAGTAATACTTGAAAATCCTAAAGGGTATAGATACTTTAGGTATATGAGCCCGAAAAGTTCATTTGGCAATGTTGCAGAAATAGAAGTATTTGATAAGGATAAAAAGCTTGACGGGAAACCAATAGGCACTAAAGGGAAAGAAGGTTATCCCATTTCTAATGTTTTTGATAATGATAACCTAAGTTATTATGAAACACTTTCTTCTAATGGAGGATGGGCAGGTCTTGATTTTCATTCGGCTAAACAACTATCAAAAATCAAATTTCTTCCCCGTAATGATCAGAATAATATTTATCCCGGCTTAGATTATGAATTGTTCTATTGGAAAAATGGCTGGGTATCGCTTGGAAGAAGAATTGCTAAAGGTTACAAACTTATTTATAAAAACATACCAAAAAACGCTTTATATTTTCTGCATTGTTATTCCGGGGGAAAAGAAGAAAGAATTTTTACTTATGAGAACGGCCAACAGGTTTGGTGGTAAGATGGAAAACTTTTACAAGCTTGGTATAAATAAAAAATATTTTGAGTTTAACCAATTTAGTATAACCATAATTTTATGAAAGCGCAAAATAACATTTTACCTGCTATTTTATTCGTCCCGGTTTTAGGAATATCGTGTTACATGGATAATAACTTTGTAGATAAGTTTATTCCTCCAAAACAATTTTATTTATTTTTTACTTCGGGTATTTTTATAATTGGCTTACTTCTTCGCCGGTTATTTAAAAAAGGGGAATTACATATAAAATTTGATGTTATTGATTTATCGGTCTTACTTTATTTCGTTTATTCTTTATTTAATCTATTAGATAGAAGAGGCTCTTTACATGATTCTCAATTTACAATTTTAACAATATTGCTTTTTTTGTTTTTTATATTACGAAAAACCTATACAGTCGGGGATAATGATAAACCAATAAAAATCATTTTATTAGCATTAATGGGTTTTACGGCAATACAAGTAGTTATTGGACTTTTACAAATGTACGGCTTTATAACCAATGGTATACCTAATTTCAAGGTTGCCGGAAGTTTTGGTAATCCGGGGCCATATACCAACTACCTGGTTTCCGTACTTCCTATTTCTATAATAATAGGATGGCTTTATAAACCAGGGAACAAAATGGATTTTTTTCTGCAAAAAATTGCATATTGGCTTTCTGTTGCAATCATTGTGGTACTTCCTTCCACTCATGCAAGGACATCGTGGGTTACTGCTGTTATATGCCTGGCTATTATTTTATTAACAAGTATACACCTGAAAGATTGGTACAAAAAACTCACCTCAAATTTTCTTGCAAGATTTATGCTGATAATAGCAGTATCGCTTTTTACGGGCATCACAGCTTATTATTTATACGCTTTTAAAAAAGATTCTGCCAGGGGGCGTCTTTTTACCTGGCATTTGACAACACAAATAATTAAAGACCATCCCTTAACCGGAACCGGCTTCAACACGTTTGCCCTTGCTCATAACGATTACCAGGCCAATTACTTTGCAAATAGTACTGAACGAAACAGGAACCGTATTTTAGCGGACAATATTACTTATGCTTTTAATGAATATTTACAACTAACATCAGAATTGGGCATTATAGGATTTATTTTATTTTTATTTATTCTTGGAGCGGCATTTTACTATTCTCCAAAAATTAAAGATATGTCCTTAATTCAGCGATCATTTTTTATTTCGCTCTTTCCAATATTGATTTGTGCCCTATTTTCTTATCCTTTTCATGATGTGCCAGCTTTTTTAAATTTTTTTATTTTCCTGTCGTTTATACCTACTGTTAAAAATAAACACACCATTACTGTTAAAATTTCACCTGGTATTTATAAATTTTTAGCATTATTTTTAATCATTCTGGCACTTATTTTTCTGAATAAAAAATTACAGGTTTATAAAGCTAATAAACAGTGGAAAGCAGCAGCCGGAATAATAAGGTCGGGCAATACAGATGCTGCATTTCGAAAATACCAAAAAGTATATCCTGTTTTGCGCAGGGATGGTTTATTTTTATACAATTACGGATCGGAGTTAGCGCTTGCCAGGCAATATTCCCTGAGTCTTCAAATATTGCATGAAGCACTTGACCGTATAAATGACGCTGATGTTTACAATTATCTTGGTGAAAGCTATGAAGGCATTAATGACCTAAAAAGTGCGGAAGAATCTTTTCTTCATGCATACCATATTATTCCCCATAAAATATATCCACTCTATAGGCTGGTCTACTTGTATGCAAAACAGAATGAACCTGATAAAGCGATGAATTTGGCAAAAAAAGTTGCAAACATGGATGTAAAGGTTAAAAGTGACGTAACTGATCGTATCAAATACGATTTGAATGAATTAATAAAACAATTTGAACAATCTAAGCCTGATAGTATTGCAAATTAAGTGAAAAAGAAAAACTCAATAGGCTTTTTGTGGATAGTGAATATAATGTTTCTAAAATAATTATTGTTTAACAATTTTATAAATATACGATTTCCCTTCACTCTTTAAATGAATCAAATAAATTCCTGGAGTTAAATTAGAAACATCGATACTAGCTGTCACTTTATCTGCGTTGAAAAGATGCCTGCCATACAGGTCATAAATACTTATACTAAATTTGGTCAATCCATTTACAATTAATTTATCAATAACAGGATTTGGATAAAGAGAAATGTTAGAATATTGACTATGAGCAATTTTTTCATCTACCAACTGTTGTATTTTCAATTCCTCAGAATTATTATTTTTAATCGAGTTTTTTTTCAATATTTAAAAATTTGTCCGATCCTAACATTAATATTTTATTATTTTCAAAGATTTCTTTTCGTTTTCAGTTATGATCACAATATAATAGATGCCATTTGATAAATAGCTTAAATTATAATTTCTTGTGAATTGTCCCTCTATAATTAATTTTTCATTGTATAGCATCCTGCCATTTACGTCGTAGATGAATATAGCTGTTCTTGATTCTGCATCTAATTCCAAATCAAGTGTTACAATTCCGTCTGATGGATTAGGATAAATATTTAGATTTAAAATACGTGGAAACCTAACTATTATTTCCTCATCTTCTGTATCAGCTATATTAGCCTTTTCTTTTCCCGGTTCAGGCATTTCTTTTACTAAGATTTCTTTTACTTTAGAGGTTTCACAGTAACCGTTGCTCACCTGGAGTTCAACCCTGTAATTACCGGGATTTGAATATATATGCAGGGGATCAATTGCTATACTGGTTGTACTATCTCCAAAATCCCATGAAACTGAGCTAACATTTGGATAAGACAGGTTAATAAATGCCAGCGTATCACCAACAGTACTTTCTGTTGTTACTAAAAATTGTGAAATTAAAGGATTTTGCGATTCAATCACCTCGATATTACTGTATGCTATGCATTGATTACTATTTTCTACTTGAATATTTACCGTGCCCTCTTCCCATACATTAAAATATCTTGATTCAGAAGTTCTGCCTTGTGTAGTCGTCCATAAATAGT
>CAZWGG010000139.1:0-10233 GCA_964633305.1 uncultured Bacteroidales bacterium | reverse complement strand
GTTTATCATGAGAATAAGTTTTAAAATGTTTTATCAGTATGTAATATAGGAAGAAATTTTACAAATTGTTTTTTCTTATTAGTGAAATAATTGTCAGACCTTCACTAAGGTCTAATCTTTTAAAATTAATATATTCTTATTTTCTATTAAATTTTCACCTTTATACCTAAGTAGCAATTGAGCAATGGCTGTTACATCTTTTTCACAATAGGTTACAATTCTTTCAAAGTTCTTTTCTTCCCAATATAGGCCGGCAATCATACTTCCGTCGATATCATCTTTTGGGTTAGTTATCTTAAATATTGTTGTTAGGAGTTCCAGGGAAGTGAAATGTTTATAATCACCAAATTTCCATAATTCCATTGTGTCAAGAAAATTTGTTTCCCATGGCCTTTTTCCGGCAAGGTCAAGAACATCAGGAAGCTTAATGTTATTAATTAAAATTCTTCTGGCAATATATGGAAAATCAAATTCTTTTCCATTATGGGCACATAATGTTATTTGTCTCTTTGTATTAAATTTATTTAGGATTTGGATGAGATCAACAAGAATTTTATTTTCATCATGACCATAAAAAGACTTTAATCTAAGTTGCCTTTTATTATTTCTAAAGTCAAAAATCCCTATTGAAATACAAATTATTTTTCCAAATTCAGCATATATGCCTGCACGGTTATATACATTTTCCGCAGTTTCCTCTTCTTTTCTTAAATACGATGATTTTTTTTCCCATAAATATTGTAATTCTTCAGGCATTTCGTTAAAATTACTATACTGCGGAACGGTTTCTATATCCAAACATAAAGTATTTTCCAGCTTTATTTGACTTAGCATAAACAGGCAAAAAGATTAATTATTTTTACTTTTGCAATTCTATCGCAATTATAATAATAATTTAACGTAAGAAAAAATGATTAAACATATTGTAATGTTCAAACTAAAAACAAAGGACATTAAAGAAAAAAATGCCAGGATAAATGAGTTGAAAAATATGCTCGATTCATTAAAACAATCTATTCAAGAAATAAAATTATTTGAAACAGGTATTAATATATGTACACGGCCAACTGCTTATGACTTGGTTTTGATATCTGAATTTGAAACAAAAGATGCATTGCAAAGATATATTGAACACCCTGATCATCAAAATGTTGTAGATTATTTAAACAAAATTAAAGAAAGTACGGTTGTAGTTGACTATGAAATATAATTGATGAATTATGAATAAGTTATACCCTTTAAAATTTTACCCGATCCTGAAAGATAAAATTTGGGGAGGGAAAAAATTACGTGAGATTTTAAACAAAGATACTCATTCCGACAAAGTAGGCGAAAGTTGGGAATTATCGGGAGTTAACGGAAATATTTCTATAGTCTCAAATGGTTTTTTAGAAGGCAATAATCTGCAAGAATTAATTGAAGTATATATGGGTGACTTTGTTGGAGATAATGTATATGAGAAGTTTGGGACTGAATTTCCTTTATTAATAAAATTTATTGATGCCACAGATAAATTATCTATACAGGTACATCCAAACGATGAATTAGCAAAGAAACGACACGGTACATTCGGTAAAACAGAAATGTGGTATATTGTTCAAGCTGATGTGGGAGGAGAAATTATAATAGGATTTAATCAAACCCTTAATAAAGAAAAATATATAAAACATTTACATGAAAATTCATTAATGGAGATTTTGAATATCGAAAAAGCATCTGTTGAAGACGTCTTTTTTCTACCTGCCGGAAGGGTACATGCTATTGGAAAGGGGCTTTTACTGGCTGAAATACAGCAAACTTCGGATATTACCTACCGTATTTATGATTATGAACGGAAAGACGATAAAGGGAATTTTCGTGAATTGCACACTGATCTGGCTCTCGACAGCATTGATTACAATTATTATAACCAATATAAAACAGACTATGAAAAAAAAATTAATGGGTCATCAGGTATAATTAGTTGTGATTATTTTACAACAAATTTTATTGATTTTGAAGAGCCAATTGAGAAAGAATATATAAGTTTGGATTCTTTTATTGTTTATATATGTACAGAAGGCGAATATGAGATTAAGTATGATATAAATCAGTTTATACATGTTAAAAAAGGAGATACCGTTCTTATACCCGCCATGCTTAAGCATTTAACATTATTACCTAAGCAACATACAAGCTTGCTTGAAGTATATGTTCAATAAAAAGAACATATATATATAAAACCCAAAAAATAACCCGATTGATAATAAAAGAAGCAAAATTTATAAAAAGCAGTCCTAAACTTATTTCATGCCCAAAGCCTGACAAACCCGAGTATGCTTTTGTCGGCAGGTCAAATGTTGGAAAATCAACATTAATCAACATGATTCTTGGCAATAAAAATATGGCTAAAACGTCTGCAACTCCTGGAAAAACCAGACTAATAAACCACTTTCTTGTAAATAGTGAATGGTATCTTGTGGACTTACCTGGATATGGTTACGCAAAAACATCAAAAAAACAGAGAAAAGAGTTTGTTGTGCTAATAGAAGAGTATCTTAGGAGAAGAAACACCATGGTTTGTCTTTTTCTTTTGGTTGATTGCCGGCTAACACCTCAAAAGAATGACCTTCAGTTTATTGACTGGCTTGGGAAAAATCAGATACCTTTTGTTATTTGCTTTACAAAAGCAGATAAGCTTAAAGATTCTCAATTGACTGACAATATTGAAAATTATAAAAGTAAATTGCTCAAAAGCTGGGAATACCTTCCCGAAATATTTATTACATCTTCAATATCGAAACAAGGGAAACAAGAAATACTAAGTTTTATTGACAAGACCATAAAATTGCAGTAGTTGATCAATTGGAAATTAGATATAAGGATTACCTGTATTTCAAAATGATTACATTTTAATAATTCTTTTTCACTATTTATGTAAAATTGTTTGAAATTTTGAAAGGATATTTTTTAATTTGCAACGCCGGTTTTTCTAATTTTTTTGTGAAAAAATAGCCAAATGAAAATTAAAGCCCCGATAAAATTTTTTTCAGGAAGAGCAACATCTTACCTGGCCGAAAAAATAGTTAAAAGTTTTGGAACCGAATTAGGGAAAACATCGGTCCTTGAATTCAGTGACGGAGAATTTCAACCATATTATGAAGAATCAGTGCGTGGTTGCCTTGTTTTTATTGTTCAGTCTACTTTTCCTCCTTCCGATAACTTAATGGAATTATTGTTAATGGTTGATGCCGCAAAAAGGGCTTCAGCTTATAAAGTTGTCGCAGTAATGCCTTATTTGGGACTAGCCCGGCAAGACAGAAAAGATAAGCCGCGTTGTGCAATTGGCGCTAAACTTGCTGCAGATCTTCTTTCTGCTGCTGGTGTTGACAGGGTTATGACCATGGATTTGCATGCGGACCAGATTCAAGGTTTTTTTAATGTCCCGGTTGATCATTTATATGCATCAACACTTTTTGTACCCTATCTTAAAAGTTTAGAGCTTGATAACCTTGTTATTGCAGCGCCAGATATGGGTGGTACAAAGAGGGCCAATGCATATGCCCGGTTTTTACAAACGGAAATGGTAATTTGCTATAAACTGAGAAAAAAAGCAAACGTTATTGAAGAAATTCGTGTAATTGGAGATGTGAAAGATAAAGATGTGGTTATCGTCGATGATATGATTGATACGGCAGGTACCATTTGTCTGGCAGCAAACCTTATGAAAGACCAGGGGGCTAGAAGTATCAGGGTAGTTGTTACTCACCCGGTGTTATCAGGTCCCGCTTATGAAAGGATTGAAAAATCGGCAATAACCGAGATTGCAGTAACTGATACCATACCTTTAAAAGGTCATTCAGACAAAATAAAAGTTATTTCAATAGCTGACCTTTTTGCAGATGTAATAAATAAGGTTTATAAATATAAATCAATAAGTTCGAATTTTATAGTTTAATTACTATATTTGCACTCTTTTTAAACAATGGTGTGATGGGGAATAATAACAACCATCTACATTCTGTTGTTCCAAGTAGCACAAATATAACTAATTGTTTAAATAATAAATTAAATGAAAACTCTTGAAATTACGTGTACTAAAAGAAAAGATTTAGGTAAAAAAAGTACAAAAAAATTACGGTTGAATGGTAATGTGCCATGTGTTATTTACGGTGGAGAAGAAAATGTTCATTTTTATGCACATGAAAATAGTTTCAGAAACCTTATTTATACCCATAATGTACATTTGGTTAAGCTTGCAATTGATGACAAAATGCACCAGGCTATAATAAAAGATATTCAATTTCACCCTGTTACCGATAAATTACTGCATATTGATTTCATGGAAGTATTTGATGATAAGAATGCAGTTGTTACTATACCGATAGAAATTAAGGGAAATTCAGTTGGTATCAGAAACGGTGGTAAATTACGGCAACGAAGAAGAAACCTGAAAGTAAAAGGTTTAGCTAGTAATATACCTGATGTATTGAAAATTGATATCACTAACCTGGATATAGGAAATTCTTTGAAAGTAAAAGATTTAAATTTTGATAATCTTCAACTTTTAGATCCGCCACAGGTAATGATTATTGGAGTTGTGTCATCACGCCTGGCTGCTAAAGGATTAGTTGATACCCAAGAGATGGCAGAAGCAGCAGTAGCCGAGGTGGAAAAAGCTGAAGGAGGGGAAGAAGAAACTGCTGAAAGTGAAAAATCTTCTGCAGAAGAATAATCAAAAAATATTTTACATATTGAAATTCCTTATTGCAGGTCTGGGAAATATTGGTGAAGAATATCATAATACCCGGCATAATATAGGGTTTAAGGTATTGAATGCCCTTGCAGGGGCTTCTGATATTAAGTTTAGCATTATGCGGTATGGAGCATTAAGCGAATACAAATATAAGGGCCGGGTACTTTTGTTGCTTAAGCCTTCAACCTTAATGAACTTGAGCGGAAGGGCCGTTAATTACTGGTTGCAAAAAGAAAAAGTACAGGTAAATAATTTATTGGTAATAGTTGATGACATTGCTTTGCCTTTTGGAACATTAAGGCTCAAACCACGGGGGGGTGATGGAGGTCACAATGGGCTATACAGTATTAACCAGGTTCTTGGACACCAAAATTACGCAAGATTGCGTTTTGGAATTGGAAATGAATTTGAATACGGTCAGCAAGTAAATTATGTATTAGGTGATTGGTCTGAGGAACAAAATAGTAAGTTGCCAGAAGTTATTAAGGTTTGTCATGAAATAATTCATAGTTTTACAACTTTGGGAATTGAAAGAACAATGAACTTGTATAATACTAAATAATGCTGTCAAGTAACACATTATTAAGTTTTTAAACCTCTGTCACGAACGTTTCGGTGGTTTATGCTATAGTTTCAGAAGCTATATGCTGACTGTGCTTTTACAAATTAAATTAGTTTTCACATAACCCTGTTGACATACCGTTGTCACTCTGCGTCTGTAACTTTGATTTGCTGCTATTGATAAATAGCATAAGATTGCAACAATTGAAGAAAATGCGTTTAAATTCCTGGCAGAACATATTAAATAATATGATTACTAACATAATGTTATGGTAACATTTACTGAAAAAGAATTTAAGTCAATTCTGAATGTCAGAAAATACATTGACAGTTGGTTTTGGGATAAATATTCCATAAGCGGGTATAATGGTTGTCAATTTGGTTGTATTTACTGCGACACCAGGAGTGCTAAATACCAAATGCCACTTGATTTTGAAAACAATATCATCGTTAAGAAAGATGTTACTCAAATGCTTGATAAAAGAATAATCAATGCCAGGACCCTCTTACCTGATGTTGTTGGCATGTCAGGTGCTTCTGATCCCTACCAGCCTGCCGAACGAAAATTCCGGAATACAAGAAAATGTCTTGAGGTTCTTGAAAAACACAACTACCCAGTTCATATCATTACCAAATCGAAATATGTTCTTGATGACATTGAATTGTTAAACTCAATTGGTAAAAAAAGCTGGTGCAGCGTTTCAGTTACCATTACAACAACCTCAGAGGAGGTATCAAGATTTGTTGAAAAACGGGTTCCTCTGCCTTCTGCAAGGTTTGACATAATTAAAAAAATTAAATCTGTTTCTACCTCTATACAAACAGGTGTGCTAATGCTTCCTGTAATACCGTATTTGACTGACTCTGAAGAAAACCTTGAAAGCCTTGTAAAGGCCTCAAAACAAGCAGGAGCAGATTACCTGTTGTTTGGAGGGGGTATGACAATGAGAGATATTCAGGCTTTGTGGTTCTTAAAACATCTGGAAAATGAATTTCCCGAACTCATTTCTAAATATGAACACCTATACAAGTTTAGGTATAATCCTGGGGAGTATTTGGGAGAATATGAAACGCCTTATAACTACTATAAAAATATAAACAAGTTACTTTTTAACCTGTGTAAGAAATACAACATACCAATAAGAATGAAACGGTATATTCCAAATGATTTTAGACGTTTGAACTATTTGATTTCAGAGAGCTTTTTTAGCGAGACATTTGAAAAGCAAATCTTAGGTAATCCTGATACTAATCTTTATTGGGCAGCCATGAATATCCAAAATTTAAAAGAACCGATTTATGATATTACAAAGCGTAATGAGTTGATGAAAATAAAAAATGTAAATCGTTTTGTAAAAGAAAAAATTATTAATGAACTTAAAAAGTATTACCCATTATGAAAGAAATTATTGTTGATAAATTGCTTGTGTCAAAGTGTGGACTTTATTGTGGCTCATGTCCTAAATATTTGAAAGAAAAATGCCCTGGCTGTCATGGTAATGAAAAAGCTGCATGGTGCAAGATCAGAAGTTGTTGCCTGGAACATAACTATTCCAGTTGTGCCGAATGTAAAGAATATAGCAATGTAATGGAATGTAAAAAATTCAATAACTTCTTTTCACGCTTAATTGGATTTATTTTGCGTTCCGATAGAAATGCCGGGATAGGTATGATAAAAGAAAAAGGCTATGAAGGATTTGCAAAATATATGGCAGAGAATAAGTTGATATCTATAAAACCTTGATACATAAATTTTTTGCGCTTGTAAAACTTATTTTCATTTAATGTTTTATAAGATTTTTATGTGAAGCTTACAAAACGAAAATTTTCAAGCGTGAAAAAAAAATTTCCTAAGCAGGAAATATAAATTTCCACGCTTGAAAAAAAAAAATTCACAGCAGGAAATTTTAGTAAATATAAGTAGTTGAATATGAATTGCATACATTTAATTCTGTATTACACTTTACTTTAGTATTATTTTTACTTTTTTCTCTATATTCGTGTATCTATTAAACAAATAATTTCCAATCTTAAACCATTCCATCCTTTTTCAGATACTTTTAATATACCTTTATGAACGCTTGTATTACCGCCAATTCCTTTGTCATTAGTCAAGATAGAAGACTATATAATCAACACCTTTGCTCCTTTTATTTTTCGTTGTTTTATTTCAAGTATTGCCCGATTTGCTTTTTCGAAAGAATAGGTCTGTACTTCCGGTTTAAAGGGTATTTCAGCTGCAATTTTTAAGAACTCTACTACATCATTACGGGCTACATTGGCAACACTCTTAATCTCTTTTTCCTTCCAAAGATGTTCCGGGTAATTCAGTTTTAAAAGATAATCTTTATCCAGTTCTTCTTTTCTAATAGCATTTATTACCAGTCTTCCTCCTGCTTTTAAATTCTGTAATGCCTCAACTACAGGTTTCCATACTGGAGTAGTATCTATGATACAATCAAGTTTCTGAGTAGGTTTATCATGGCTGTCCCCGGCCCATTTGCAGCCGAGTTGAAGCGCAAAGTTACGTTCCTTTTCACTTCGTGCAAAAGCATAGACTTCTGAATCAGGGTACTTGTGCTTAACTAATTTTAAAACCAGGTGAGCAGAAGCACCAAAGCCTGTAAGTCCCAACCTGTTTCCATTTTTCATATTGCACAGTACCAGAGATCGATATCCTATAGCCCCGGCGCAAAGCAAGGGGGCAGCTTCTGTATCGGAAAATACAGCAGGTATTTTATAGACAAATTTTTCGGGTACAACCATATATTCGGCGTATCCGCCATGCACATCGCGACCTGTTGCAACAAATTTGTCACATAAATTTTCTTGTCCAGATAAACAAAAGTCGCAAGTACCGCAGGCACTGTAAATCCATGCTACTCCAACTCTGTCACCATTTTTAATATCGCTATACTGTCCTGTTATTTGTTCTACAATACCCACCACCTGATGCCCCGGAACAACAGGATAATTAGGCGGAGGAGTTCTTCCTTCAATTTCGTCAATTTCTGTATGACAAACAGCACAAGTCCTAATTTTTAATAAAACTTCACCCTTTTTGGGTACTGGTCTGGGCATATCAACTAAGTTAAGAGGGGAAGTTTCTTTCAATAAATCACACACTTTTTCAATTACCCAAGCTTTCATAGTATTAAAAATTACAACTTGGTTCCTGTTCCTTTAAAGAAAGTATAACAAAAAACACCATCTTTTCCGGCTGTTCGGTACAAGTCCTCAATGCCTTTATCAAAATCATCTTTGTTAATCAGATTTTCAAATACGGCTTTCTCCCGTATCCCTTCAATCATAGCTGTAAAGGTATTTTTAGTAAATCCTTCAACAAGCTCCGGCTTGCTTGAATCAACATATACCATTCGTGGAGAGACATTTACCTTGCTAAACCCTGCATTTTTTAATAAGGGGTATAATTTTCTTCCTATATTAGCATCGCCTCCCTGTTTTTTTTGTAAGTCTATCTGACATTGTATTGCCATTTTTGCCTTTTCACTGTCCGGATAAAAATAGGTTGAGCCATGATCTCCTTCAATAAGCATAATTTTCCCATTTTTTTTCAAAACCCTTTTTATTTCATTAAGTCCTTTTATGCAATTAGACAGATGTTCAAATACAAAACATACAAATACATGATCGAATGATTCTTTCTTAAAAGGCAAATTATATATATCTGCCTTTTGAAATTCTACATTTTTAATACCTAAAGAATCAATCATATATTTCGCTTTATTTAAATATTCACCTGATATATCAACCGATATAAAATATGACCCGGGATTTTTTACGGTAATTATTTTTGTTTGTGCACCGGTACCACATCCAACTTCAAGAATTCTTTCACCACAACCGAAAACCGTATCATAATGCAATAATTCATCCAGAGCATTTGCTTGGTCTTCAAGTCTTATTGATTCTTTCGATGAATACCCGTGAATATATTTTTCCATGAACATAGTTTTGTTAAAAACAAATATAAGGGTGTTTCTTTAAATGCCCAAAAAATTAGTAATGAGAAAATTATTGTTTAATATGATATTTAGCTTTTTCTATCATCAAATCAGCCAAAAACAAATTGTCGGAAATCAGAAGTTGGAGTCCGGGGTCAGGGCACCATTTTCTGGTTAAAAATCTTTATATTTTAATCGTTTTCTTTCCATATTACTACTATTCATAGTAGTGCAGCATTAAATTCTTATGTGTATCAATTTCAGCCACTTCGTTCTGCTTCCGACTTCCTGTTCCTGGCTAATTTTCAACATGCACGTTCATGAACAAAGCGAATTAATTCCGATGCGTTAAAAATAACTACCTTTTAGTTCACTAAACAGGTTCATCTTGAGTAATTTTTGTAAATCATTAGCATCTATTTACGCCATATTAATTGTCTTATTTGCCATTTTTTTGGAATAGTAAAATAAAATGAAGAACCCATTTCATATTCAGAATAAAACCATATCTCGCCATCAAGAAGATTTATTAACTTTTTGCTTAGATATAATCCTAACCCTGTTCCTCTATAGTAGTTTTCTTCGGTTTCTCCAATTTTTATAAAACGTTCAAAAACCTTATCAGCATATTCTTCTTTAATACCTATCCCGGTATCTCTTATGTAGAATTTATGATACTTTTCTTCATCATTATAGCCAAACAGTATAGCCCCACTTTCTGTGAATTTTATTGCATTAACCAATATATTTAAAAATACTTGTCTAAGTTTTGAAATATCTGCCTCAATCGTTAATTCTTTTGGAGGATATTCAATTATTATTTGAAGATTCTCTTTTTCCTGGTAAACTAACTCTTTTTCAATTTGAGATTTTATATCATTGAAAAAGTTATGAAGGTTTAACTTTTTATATTTAATTTTTAATTGGTGAGATTCTATCAATGAGATTTCAATAATATCATCGATAAGCCTT